>NZ_JARKPW010000007.1:0-2736 GCF_029975095.1 Aminiphilus sp. | reverse complement strand
GCTACGGCTGGGACGGGGTTCCGGCCGACCTGCGTCGATTCATGATGACTCGCTTCCGTTGCGAACCGACGCGGGATTATTTCAAGGAATTTTCGGCACTGAAGGGGGGCTATCCCATTGTCTTGCGCCGGAGGGACGATGGGGAAACGCCCCTTGAGTTCCGCGCCGACGAACCGCTCCGTGCAGGGGTCGTTTTCCGTCTCGAAGGGGATGAGGTACGGATAACCAGGTGTCTCCACGACGGTTCACCTCTTCCGCGCGACGCGGTCGTCGCCGGAGAGTGTCTCATTGACCCGGAGGAGAAGGCCATGCATCCGGTTGCCGAAGGAGCGCCGTGGAAAGTGTGGCGCTCTATCCTCGAATCACTGGATGAACTCTCCGACATGATCGGCGATGACGTGGAGCAGGATAACGAAACGATAATCACCAGCATCGATTCATTCACTTTTGTCGCACTGAGGGTGAGTCCGGAACTCATGGAAAGGATGGGGAGTTCCATCCGTTTTCTCTTTAAAGACGAAGAGGCGGACCTGTCCGTTGCGCACCCCTTTTCCTGGTTTCTGGAGGCGGAAGACGATCTGAACGGAGAGAGCATCGGCCTCGTGCCGAGGGGGGAACTGGCCGGCGTGTCCTGCCCCTTCTCCAAGGATACCTTCCGGTTGTTCATCCCGTGGTCTCGGTCATCTCTTCCCCATCCATTGAGGGCGAAGAAGCGTCTGACGGCCATGATCGACACCGCTTTCGCCGTCCTGGACAGCCCCAACGCCATGGCCGGGGATAAGGCCTTGCGCGTGGGGCTGGGCGGCCCGAATTTTTTGAAACGCGCCGTCAAGTCCGAGGCAAAGCGCGTTGTGAACGCCTTTACCCGCTGTTGCGGGGAAAGGATGCTGTTTCTCCTTGCAACCCCGGACGGTTGGCATTTCGGCGTCGAGGACCGCCCCGTCCAGGCTCGGCTGGTGCGGCTGCTGTATGGTTTTTTCGGGCTGGATTCCTTTTCCGATGGAGAATGGCCGTGCTCCCTGGAGATTGACCGCGAAACCTTTCTCTCCCGGCTTGGGGAGCTGGTGGCGGCCCTGGAACGCGAGGGATTCGGCTTCCGTCTGCGGGGAGAGCCCCTCAGCGTCGGGAGATGGGACTTCACCGTCAATGCGGTCAACGACGGCATCGACTGGTTCGAGCTGAGCCCGGAGATCCGCTGCAATGGAGAACTGCTGGCCGTTGAGGAAATACGCGGTCTCCTGGATTCCGGGATCCTGCGCCAGGGGAACGCCTGTTACCTGCTCGGCGATGAGCAGCGTCTGATACTGGAGCTTCTGACGGATCACGGTGGCGCCAAGCGAAAACGGAAAAAGTAGAGTGAAATCGTCCGCATTCCGCGACTGCAGATCCTGGATTGGCTGGAGCTTCGTTCCCACGGCGTAACCCTCAGGCTGCCGCCGGAGGAGGAAAAGCTTCTCGCAGGCCTTACCCGTCTGGAAAAGATACCGGAGCCGCTGCTCCCGCCGGGGCTCACGGCCGACCTGCGCGCCTACCAGAAAGAAGGGTTCCACTGGCTGGCCTTTCTCCACGAGCACCGCTTCGGCGCCTGCCTGGCCGACGACATGGGTCTTGGCAAGACCGTCCAGACCATCGCCTTCCTGGCCGGGTTGGCCGAAGGGACGATCCCCTTCCCTGATACGGAGCGCCTTCCCCATCTGGTCGTCGTGCCGCCTTCCCTCCTTTTCAACTGGGAGAGCGAGATCGCCCGTTTCTACCCCGCATTCCGGATGATTACCTATGCCGGGCAGAAGCGGAACGCGGACTTCACCGGAGCGGACATCGTGCTCACCAGCTACGGCATCCTGCAGCGGGACGCGGACATCCTTGCCGCCATCCCGTTCCACGTGGCGGTGTTCGACGAGGCCCAGCAGGTGAAGAACATCAACGCCGCCACCACCGGCGCGGCCCGGCGGATCAGCGCCCGGTTCAAGCTGGCCCTCACCGGTACCCCTATGGAGAACCACCTTGGGGAATACTTCTCCATCATGGACCTGTGCGTGCCCGGCCTCCTGGGGAGGTACGAGGAATTCCGGCGGCGCGTCGACATCCGCGGCTTCGGCGGGGTGGACACCCTGGTGCGTCGCACCCGCCCCTTCATTCTCCGCAGATCCAAGCAGATGATCGCCGACGAACTCCCTCCCCGCGTGGAGGCCGACCTCTACCTGGAGATGAACGCGAAACAGAAGACCCTCTACCAGAAGACCGTGGAGGAGGTGAAGGGAAAGGTCGGCGAGGCGTTCCGAGACAAGGCGCCCGGCCAGGCGCGGATGATCGCCCTGACCGCCATCCTCAGGCTCCGTCAGATCTGCCTCTGCCCGTCCCTGGTCGCTTCCGGATCCAGGCCGGAATCCCCCAAGCTGGAATGCCTTGCCGAACAGCTCCACGAGCTTCGGGATGAAGGGCACGCGGCCCTGGTCTTCTCCCAGTTCACCAGCTACCTGGACATCATCGAACAGGGACTGAAACACCACAAGATTCCCTACCTGCGTCTCGACGGCTCCACACCGGTCGCGAAACGGAAGGAACTGGTGAACAGCTTCCAGAAGAGCGCGGAGCCCCTGGTCTTTCTCATCAGCCTCAAGGCAGGCGGCAAGGGGCTCAACCTCACGCGCGCCACCTATGTCTACCACCTGGATCCGTGGTGGAACCCGGCGGTGGAGAACCAGGCCTCGGACCGGGCCCATCGCATCGGCCAGA
>NZ_JARKPW010000137.1:0-36300 GCF_029975095.1 Aminiphilus sp. | reverse complement strand
GCCTGGATCTTTTCGATGACGCCCTCCACACGGGTGACGGCCCGTTCGCTTCCCTCGGCGGTCACCGAGGCTGCTTCGGCACCCTCTGCAGCGGACTGGGCCGCCGTGGTGGCCGACGAGGCCACTTCCTCGACCCCCGCGTTGGTCTGCTGGAGCGCCGCGGAGTTGCTCTCCGACAGGGAGGCCACGGTCTCGATGGCGCCCTTCACCTCTTCCATGGACGCCACGGTCTCCTCCGACAGGGCCGCGAGGGATTCGGCGCGCTGGGCGGAGAGAACCGCCTCTTCCTGGAGTTCCACCACGACTTCCCGCTGCCGGGCGATCATGGCGGCCAGCGCGTCCGCCATGGTGTTCATCTCGTCCTTGGTGTTGACCTTGAACTCTTCCCGGGTGATGGTAAGATCCCCGTCCCGCGCCCGTTCCACCAGGGCCACCACGTTCTTGATGGGACGGGAGATGGCGTTGCCCAGCAGAAAGGAGATGGCGATGAAGACCACCACGATGGCCCCCACGAGCCCTGCGAGGATCTTCGCAAGGTGGTTCGCCGTGGCGTGTACCTCCGCAGTGGGAACGGAGACCGCGAAGGACCACCCGGGCGAGTTGGGAACGGGAGCGCCGAAGACGAAGAAGGGCACACCGTCGGGACGGGTCATCTCTCCCCGGGCCACCTCACCGCGCACCATGCGCCGCGCCACCTCGTCGAGCTTCTTGAATCCGGCTTCCCCGGACTTGAGCGCGTTCAGCTTCATGACGAGGTCCTTGTTCGGATGGGCGAGAATCAGCCCCGTACCGTCGACGATCCAGCCGTAGCCGTTCTCCCCCATCTTGATGCTTCCCGCCATGTCGCTCGCCGTGGAGAGCAGCACCGTGGCCCCCAGCACGCCCACGGTCTTTCCCGCGCCGTCCTTCACGGCGTTGGCAACGACGAAGATTTGCTCTCCCGACACCCTCGAAACAAGCGGATCGGAGACCACCGAATCCTTGGCGCCGCTCATGATCTCCTTGAAGTAGGCCCGCTCGGACAGATCGACGGGCTCGCCTCCAGCAGTGGTGGGAGCCCTGCCCGTGGCGTCCGCCAGAAAGTACATCTCGATGTATCGGGCGTCGCGTTTCTGGAGCCGAATCAGATCTTCCTTCATGCCGTCCCAGTCCATGGCGCGGACGATGTTCCGATCCGCCACGGTCTTCGTCAGAACGGCGAGGCCGGAAATCCACTCCCCGAGCTGGTCCGCCCGGGCCTTCGCGATTTCCTCGGACATGTCCTCGGAAAGCGCACCCACACTGCTGTTCACCTGCTGGTAGAGTACAACACCAAGGGCACCGCAAAGCACAAGCACCGCAGACACAAACCACGCAAGAATCTTTCCCCGTATCGTTCTCATGACTCTCTCCTCTTTCGTACTCCCGGTCGACGAGTGCCTCGTCCGTGGCGTTTTCGCGCTCCGAGTTCCCGCTCTTGCTCCCGTCTCTTTCGGAGCTTTCCCTCCAGGAGAGAGGATTTTCTCTCCGAAAAATGCTCCTTGCGACGCACTCACAGCGGGATCAATTTGCCATACCACACAGAAAACAAGTCACTCTCAGAAAATCAAACCATTTTGGATGCAAAATTTTTCGCTCCGCCCTTGTGAGAACCATCATAACGGGGACTCGAAGAAACATGCGTTAGGGAGCCGTGAGAGTTCACTGTCCGAAAAGAGCGTTTCAGAAAGCGGGGAAGGGAAGGAGTGGAAGGAAGACATGCCGGCGCCAGGCCGGCAGAGGACACGGCCGAACGGCTGCGCGGAAGCGAGGAGAGACGAAAGGGGCTCCCGGTTTTCGGGAGCCCCCTGTTCTGCCCTGTGTGCGTCCTCGTACGGAAACGGTCCCTCCCGTTCCTCGCTCCGGGCCCGGAGGGAATGCCCTTCCCGCCCGCCGTCCGCGGGGAAACGCATCAGCGCATGGAGGCGGCCTCGCGCTTCCAGCCGTAGAGGAAGAGCGGTAACGCGGTCAGCGGGAGAAGCGCCGTGACGAACATGGTGGTGCCGAGACCGAAGTGGTCCGCCACGGCGCCGAGCGGCGACGTGACGAGCCCTCCGAGCCCCCAGGAAATACCCATGACGAGAGAACTCGCCATCCCCCGAGCCTGGGGAGAGAACTCCTGAGCCATGGCGGCGGTGATGGGCATGGTAGTGTTGAGCAGGGCCAACCCTCCCATGTAGAGCACCACGGACACGGTTCCCTTTGTGAGAGCCGCCGCAGCGAGTACCCCCGGCGAAAGAAGCAGCGCCCAGGTGAGCACCCGCTTGCGCCCCACCAGATCCGCCAGCCTGCCTGCAATCAGGGACGAGAGCGTTCCCGCGAGCGTCACCGCGAAGAGCACGCCGCCCACCCGGGCCAGGCTTCCCCCCTGCTCCGTCACGACGAGAGGAAGAAAGAAGCGCAGTCCCTGAAAGGTGGTGTCCACAATGAAGGTCACGATCCACACGAAGTAGATCTTCCGGAACACACCCGCAAGGCTTTTCCAGAAACCGTCTCTTCGGGATGTCCCGCTTCGCGCCGGCGTTCCCTCTCCGGCAAGGGAGGGGATGTTGCGGTACACGAAAAACCCGAGGATGATCGGCGGAATGACCACGGCGAGAGGAAGCAGCCGAAGCCCGACGGTCTTCACGAGGCCGATGGCGTAGAGTGGACTCAGGGAAGAGCCGAACATGCCCGCGGCGCTGAAGATGGCGATGGTGAACGCCAGTCGTCCCGGCGGCGAAAGATGTCCCATGGCGGCGTTACCCTGGGGATGATAGGCGGAGCTGCCCAGCGCCCAGAGGGCGACGAGCACCAGGGCGATCGCGTAGGACGGCGCCAGCGGAAGAAAGGCGATGGCCAGGGCCGTCAGGATCGGGCCGAGGATGATAAACACTGGAGCGGGAGAAAGATCCGCCAGGTGTCCCAGGAGAGGCTGGGCCGTCATGTTTACGAAACCGGACATGGAGTTCAGGAACCCCGCCTGGGCGAGAGACAGGCCGAGGCGCGGCACGATCTCGGGCAGAAAGGCGGGCAGGAAGGCGGAGTGGAGATCGTTCAGCAGGTGTCCGAGGGACACCAGGTTCGTCTTGTAGAGAACGCTCCGCTCCTCGCTCCCGTTTTGCCTGTCGGGGCGAAGGCTGCTCTTCACGGAGGAATTCGTTTCGACACGGGCATTCATGTTCCGGACGGTCTCCTTTTCTCCCGTTCCGACGGAAACGGCACGATCCGCCCACGGGTCTCGGGTCCGGAACAGTATACGGCAAAGGGCGGTCTCCCAAACCGACCAAAGGGGAAACCGCCCGTCAGACCACCGTTTTTCTCCGAAAAGAAGGAAGTTATTCTTCTTCGCCGCCGGCGAAAACGTACCCTCTTCGGGAAATGGTGAGAATCACCTCGGGCTGTTCCGGATCCGTCTCGATCTTGCTCCGGAGATTTCTCACGTGCCAGCGCACCAGCCCCGTATCGGTCGTCCCCTGGGGGAATCCCCACACCTGCTGGAGCAGTTCCTGGCTGGAAAGCACCTCTCCCGCGTGGGTCATGAGGTAGGCCAGAAGGTCGCACTCGGTCTTGGTGAGGCGGATCTCTTCACCCCGCACGAAGGCCCGCCGCGACTCCAGGTTCAGCGCGACATCGCCGAGATCGACCATCTTCGCCTTGCCGTTTCCTCCGGGAAAAGCCGCCGTCGTCTCGGGAACGGCACGCTTGCCGCGCCGCAGCAGCGTGGAGACCCGGGCCAAGAGCTCCTGAAGGTAGAAGGGCTTCACGAGGTAATCGTCCGCGCCGTGCTCCAGCCCGAGAACCCGGTCCGACACGGAGGAACGGGCGGTGAGAAAGAGCACCGGCGTGTCCGCCGTGTCACTGTGAC
This sequence comes from Aminiphilus sp., assembly GCF_029975095.1. Taxonomy (NCBI): domain Bacteria; kingdom Thermotogati; phylum Synergistota; class Synergistia; order Synergistales; family Aminiphilaceae; genus Aminiphilus; species Aminiphilus sp. The sequence continues at coordinate 32,435 of NZ_JARKPW010000137.1, read as the reverse complement.
GGCGAAGTCTCTGAAGGACCTGAATGCCATCCATGCGAGGCATGACGATATCGAGGATGATCAGATCCGGCCGGTGTTCGAGCGCCGCGGCAAACCCCTCGCTCCCCCCCGAAGCGGTGACCACGTGATAGCCTCTTTCGACAAGCCCCTTCCGCACCACTTCCACCAGGTCGGGATCATCGTCCACGAGAAGAATCTTCTGTGCCACGAGTCATTCCCCCCCTCTCTCCCTTGTTCGAAGACACCGCAGCGGCGAAAGGCCACTTTCCCCGAGACGCGGTTTTCAGCCATGTATTCTTCGTGATTCTCATGGTAGGGGAGAAGGTCCTTTTTCTGCGTTAGGGTTTTGTGAGAGTTTGTGCCGACAGTTCGAAAAAAGGACACCTTGAACCGGTGGAGAGAAAGCCTTCCCCTCATCCCCTTACAATGAGGGGATGAGGGGAAGGCGAATCGTGACCGTGGTGCCTTTGCCGAGTTCGCTCGCGGCGGCGATGCTCCCCCCGTGCGCCACGAGGATGCTGTGGGTGACCGAGAGCCCGAGCCCCATGCCCGAGGCGGGATCCGTGGAAAAGAAGGGATCGAAGATGTGGGGAAGATCCTGGGGATCGATGCCGCACCCGTCGTCCTCGATGGTGACCACCGCCTCGCCGCCGCTCTTCTTCCCCCGCACCCACAGATGCCCCAGCGGGCGCTCCATGCGGTTCACCGCCTTCACCGCGTTGAGCAGCACGTTCACGAAGACCTGGAGCAACTGCTGGGAATCCGCGGAAACCCGGATGTCCGTCTCGACCTGCATGTCCATCTCCACGTTCGCCACGCGCTTTCGGTCGGAACAGGCCAGCTTCCACGATTCGGCGAGACACGACGCCAGAAGGACGGGCTCCACGCGGATCTCCCTGCGGCGCGAGAAGGATTTGAGCCCGTCTACAATGCGCTCCAGCCGTTCCGTGAGGCGCACGATGGCATTCACGTAATCCAACCGCTCCTCCAGGAGCTCCGCCTTGTTCTTGCGCCGCGGCGTGGTCAGGTTCTCCCGGAGCAGTTCCGCGTTCATGCGGATGGATGCCACGGGGTTGTTGATCTCGTGGGTCACGCCCGCCACCATGGTGCCCATGGTGGCGAGACGGTTCGCCTGTAGCGCCTGATTCATCTCGCCGAGCTGCGTCAAGAGCCGCCCCGCCTTGGCGAGCTCCACCTCCGTCCGCTTCACCGCGGTGATGTCCACGTGAACGCCGCTCATGCGCAGAGGGCGCCCCGCCTCGTCCCGGGCGGTCACCTTCGCCCGGGAGAGAACCCATTTTTGCGCTCCGTTTTTGGCACGAACCCGGACCTGCACTTCGAAGAAGGCGGTCGTTCCCTCCAGGTTGGCTCGGATCGCGCTCTCCACCATGGGAATGTCGTCGGGATGAACATAGCTTCGCCAGGAGTTCAGGTCCGCTGCTTCGATCTCGCTCGGATCGTACCCCAAAAGTTCCGCACAGCGGGGGCTATGATAGACCGTTCCCGCCGGGATGTCCCAATCCCAGTACCCCTCGCCGCTTCCTTCGAGAACCAGACGAAACCGCTCCTCGCTCACCTCCAGGGCGTGACGGGTCACCACCAGATCCGTCACGTCGTTGGCGAAGACCGCCACGCGGAACACGCGCTCGTTCCGGAAGATGGGAACGACGGTCATGTCGAAGAACGTGCCGTCCGCGGCACAGTCGCGGAAGGACACCCTGCTTCTCGAAGCGACGGCCTCCTCGAATCTGGCGCGGCGAGAGGCCGCCAGTTCGGGCGGAAAGAGATCGAACACCACCGTACCAAGCAGCGCCTCCAAGCTCTTGCCGAACCGAACGCAGCAGAGACGGTTCGGAAAGAGAATCCGCCCCTCCGGATCGAGCAGGATCGTGTAGATCGTGGCGGCATCGAGAAGCGTTCCCAGAGACTCCGCCATCTCCGCGGTCTCCAGGAGGTGGATCAGAAAGTCCGCCGATTCCAGAAAGCGGCTGTTCCGGGGAAGCAGCATCCGGCGCACGGAGTCTTCCGCGGCGGGACAGGTGCAGTCCTCCTCCCGGGAAGATTCGCCGCAGGACGCACACGGAGAGGACGCAACCTTCTCCGCGCCGTGCACCGATTCTCCGTTCCGTTCCTCCGGCCCCTCCGGACCGGAAACGACCGGAGCCCGCCCGTCCTCCTCGACCTCGTGCACCTGAAACACCTCTCCTCCACCCCGTTGACGATTTCGTCCGTTTTCCGGGATGCGGTCGGCACCCCCTCCCCGACGAAGACCGACGCACAGCCGCGCAAGTCCTTCCGGACCGTTTCCTCCAAAAACGCCGCCGAGAAAGAGGCGAATGTGGAACCGGCTCTGTGGAGGCGCGCTCCGGACGGTCTTTTGGAACGATTCTTGTCTCCACTATACGCTCCCCGAGGCGAAAGCGCAAAAACGGAACCGTCGACGGGAGCGTCCCGCGGGGAATCCCTCGAGACGCACATCGCCGCGGGGAATTCCCCGCGGCGATGACTTCATGGCCTGTATTTTTTCCCGTTCCGGGACGGGTGAGATCTAAAATCCCTGCTCTTTGTAGTAGCGTTCCGCACCCGGGTGGAAGGGGAACTCGATCTTCTCCGAGGCCGTTTTGAGCTCCAGCGCTTCGAGGGCCTTCACGGCCGCGGCCATCTCGTCCCGGTGCTCGAAGAGAAGTTTCGTCATAGTGTAGACCGTTTCCTCGGGAAGGTCCACCCGCACGACCATGGAGGTCATGGCCCCCACGGTGGGAATGTCCGTCGTGGCGCTCTTGTAGCTTCCTTTGGGGATGAGATACGCCTGGGTGCCGAAACGATCCCACATCTTTTTCAGAATCTCGTTTTCGAAAGGAAGAAGCACCACGTCGATCCGGCTCTCAAGATCCATGATGGCACTGAGGGGCAGCCCCGAGGAGACCACGTAGGCGTCCACGTGGCCGTCCGCCATCTGGTTGACGCCGTCCGCATAGGAGCTGTAGTTCACCTGTCCGCCCCAGGCGGTGAACTCCGCCTCGGTAACACCATAGGCGTCCATGATCTGGCGCACCAGAAATTCCGTGATGTTTCCCCTGGCAAGCGTGGCGTAGCGGAAGGGAAGCTTCTTGTTGAAGAGATCACCCACGGTGGTGATGCCGTTCTTGTCGGCGAAGTCCTTGCGAATCACGAAATAGACGTACTGGGGATAGAGATGAGCCAGCAAACGGACGTTCTCGAGACTCTGCCCCTTGAACGGTCCCTCGGGGTCGACGGACATGCCCGGATAGAGCACGGTGAAGGCCACGTCCACCTTCCCCTGGCTCATGTTGACCAGGTTCGGAATGGACCCCCCCGTGGTGACCGACACGGGAATGCCGTTCTTGCCGAACTCTTCACCCATGACGCCCCCCATGGCGTTCCAGATGCCCCCCGACGCGGCCGTGGCAAAACGGAGCGGTGCGTCCGCACACGCCATCGACGCACTCAGGAGCGCCACCATCAGAGCCACCGCACAGCAAAGATTCCGACGCATTCCCGTTCTTCTTCCAATCACATGAAGCCCTCCCTTCGTTTTTCCCCCCCGCATCGCCCGACCCCCCCGGACGCTGCACGATCTCTTCAGAGGAGAAACCACTCCCTCACTCGATGAAACAGGTTGTTAACAGAAGTCATTATACCCGCCCCACCGCTGCGAGCAAGATGCAAAACTCCTGCATCATTTTCGTCATACTCCCCCAGAGCGATCACGGGATCGGAATCGGGCTCTCCGGAACGCCCGCTCCCGGGAGCGGCACCGTACGCTGGACGAATCTTTTAGGGAACCTCTGAATAAGGCTACGTCAGCCCCGCAGGGCGCCTCGCAGAGCCTGATGCGACCCGAGTTCAAGGGCAAGCGAAAGATCTTTATTCAGAGCTTCCTTAGAACAGTTCTTTTCTCCACCCGACACTTCCGAGGACAAAACACCACACAACGGAGGCCGTTGTGGAAAATTTGTAAGATTTTTGTTTCGAAAGCTCTTCTGGATCACCTTGGTATTCCAGAAGGAACTGTGGTACAATTCCTCCGTTGTTTCGGTTTTTCCCTTTTCCTGCGATGAAAAACACCGCTACTCCACTTTTTCTTCTGACACGGCTCCACCGCCAGATATCAAGGAAATCCGTCTCGTCTTTTCATCGCACAGGCTTTGTCGTTTTTCTGCACTTCTTGACCATAAAAACATTCTTTCGTACTATGCATACCGTCATCCCTACGGCATCTCACATCCGAAAGGAGGAGTCGGCATCATGAGAAAGTTTCTGGTAGCGGCACTTGCGGTCATTCTTGTTCTCGGCACGCTCGGCGTGGGATTCGCGGCGAAGGAGGGGTGGCCCGATCAGCTCCGGTTCATGGCGGGACCTCCCGGCGGCAACTGGTTCGCCATGGGCGGGGCCATGGCGGACCTGTGGACCAGGGAAGTGGTTCAGACCACCAGCAGCACCGGCGGCGGCGTGGCGAACATCGTGAACGTGAACGCCGCGAAGGCGGACATGGGGCTCTCCGTGACCTCCATGATGGGCGCAGCGGCAAAGGGAGAGGATCCCTACAAAGAGGTCCTCGGCAACGCGGGGCTCTTCGCAAACCTCTACCGGCAGTACACCTACTTCATCATGCGCAAGGACTACGCGGAAAAGAACGACATCAAGACGCTGGGCGACGTCATGGAGAAGAAGCTCCCAATCCGCTTCGCCACCCTGAAACCCGGCACGGCCTCGGAATTCGTCATCAAGTCCATTCTCCAGAAGGGATACGGCGTCTCCTGGGAGGACATCAAGAAGTGGGGCGGCTCCGTGGAGTTCAGCAACTACGATGACGGCGGCAATCTCCTCGCCGACAACCATCTGGACTGCTTCGCCTTCGCCGTGGGGCGGGCCGCGTCGGTGGTCATGAAGATCGAGAACCAGACGGAGGTGGTACTCCTTCCCGTGGACGAATCGGCCCGGAAGGCCATGGAGGACGCCTACGGCACCACCACCTTCGACATCGAGCCCGGCATCTACAAGAGCGTCACCGAGCCCGTTCCCGTCGTGGGAGACTACACCTGCGTCGTCATCCGCCAGGACCTCCCGGAGGACCTCGTCTACGAGCTGGCGAAATCCCTCTGGGGCGGAAAGGCCACCATCGCCTCGGCCATCAAAGACCTGGAGGAGCTGGATCCCAAAGAGGCCATTTCCGTGGGCGTCCCCGCTCATCCCGGCGCGGTGAAGTTCTGGAAGGAAGCCGCGGGCAACTAGGACATCGGGCACCGGGGCAGCAAGAGACGAACAGGGCGGGAAGAATTCCCGCAGATGTTTCCCCGGGAATTTCGAAGGCACCGCCCCTCCGGGCGGAGGAGCGGCGTCGGGCGGGCGGCCTCGAAGGGCATCCCGCCTTGTTCATCTTCCGATCCGGTTTCAATTCCACGAGCGGGATCTCCCGCACCCGCGGAACAGGCTCACCGAAACGGGTGACGAAAAGAGAAGGAGGACTCGGCCACATGCGGGAACTTACGGGCAGGACAAAGCAGTTCATCTACGTCTATGTGATTCTTATGGGATGCTTCCACCTCTACACGGCCATCTTCGGCTCCTACGAGGCCTATCTCCAGCGGGCGATCCATCTCTCCTGGGTGCTGCCCCTCGGCTTTCTCCTCTATCCGGCCACGAAATCCGCTCCCAAGGACAGCATTCCCCTCTATGACTGGTTCCTGGCGGTCCTCGCCGCCGTTCCCGGGCTGTACGTGATGCAAAACTACAGCAACATCGCCATGCGCATCGTCCAGGTGGACCCGGTGACGACGGTGCAGATCGCCCTGGCCTTTCTCCTCACGGTACTCCTCCTGGAGGGTACGCGGCGAGTGGTGGGCTTTCCTCTGGCGCTCATCGCGGCGTTCTTCGCGGGATACATGTACTTCGGCCACCTGCTGCCGGGAATCATGAAGGGACTCTCCTTCACCATCCCCGAGGTGGCGGAGCAGCTCTTCCTCACCGACGAGGGCATCTACGCCATTCCCCTCGGCGTCTCCGCCACCTTCGTCATGGTCTTCCTCATCTTCGGCGGCTTTCTCGAAAAAAGCGGCATCGGGGCCTACTTCATGGAGTTCGCCCAGGCCTTCGCGGGCACCACACCGGGCGGCCCCGCGAAAATCGCCGTGGTGAGTTCCTGTCTCTTCGGCTCCATCTCGGGCTCCGCCGTGGCGAACGTGTACGGCACCGGGACCTTTACGATTCCCCTGATGAAACGCCTGGGGTACGCCCCCTACTTCGCGGGGGCCGTGGAGGCCGTGGCGAGTTCGGGAGGACAGATCATGCCGCCCATCATGGGAGCCGGAGCCTTCATCATGGCCTCCCTCCTGGGAATCCAGTACGGCAGAATCGTCATCGCCGCCATCGTGCCCGCGCTGCTGTACTACGCGGCGGTGTTTCTCATGGTGCACCTCCGGGCCCTCAAACGGGGGCTCAAGGGACTTTCACCGGAGGAACTTCCCTCCAAGCGGGGCGTGGTGAAACGCCTCTACAACCTGATTCCCATCGTAGGACTCGTGTGGATGCTCATGACGGGGTACTCGCCCATGCTCTCGGCGGTGCTCGGCATCGGCATGGCCTGGCTCGTCTCCCTTCCGAGCAGGGAGCACCGCATGGGGCCGAAGGCGATCCTCGACGCCATCTACGCCGGAGCGAAGAACATTCCCGTGGTGGGCATCGCCTGCGCCTCCGCGGGCATCATCGTGGGCTCCGTGGCACTCACGGGCTTCGGCTTCAAATTCGTGGGGTTCATCTTCTCCTTCGCGGGAAACATTCCCTTCCTGGCACTGCTCCTCATCATGCTCATCTCCCTCGTCCTCGGAATGGGGCTCCCCACCACGGGCGCCTACATTCTCGCGGCGGCCCTGGGCGTTCCCGCGCTGGTGAAGATGGGGTTTTCCCCCCTGAGCGCCCACATGTTCGTCTTCTACTTCGCCATCGTCTCGGCCATCACGCCCCCTGTGGCGCTCGCGGCCTACGCGGCCAGCTCCATCGCCGGGGCAAGCCCGAACCAGACGGGTTTCCAGGCCATGCGCCTGGGCATTCTGGCCTTCATCGTCCCCTTCGCCTTCTGCTACGACCCATCGCTGCTCCTGCAGGGAACGGCCCTGCAGAACCTCGCCGCCGTGGCGGGAGGAACCACCGCGGCCCTTGCCCTGGGCTTCGCCATGGAGGGCTATCTGGCGGGACTGCTCTCCCTGTGGCAGCGAGGGATGTTTCTCCTCGCGGGACTGGCCTGCCTCACGCCTTTGTACACCCTCAGAGGAGCGGGCATCGCCCTGACCATCGCGGGCATGGTGCTCTTCTGGGGAAAGGGCCCGAAGCAAACACCCCGGACACCCGCACAAGCGGCGTAACCCGAAGGAAACCGACACAGCGCAACCGCGACACGGACACGAACCTCCCGAAAAGAACGCGACAACACCGACAGCACTCCGGTCCGACCGGCGACACGAAAAAGGGCGAGAGAGGCCGCAATGTGCGGCCTCTCTCGCCCTTTTGGAAAATCCTCTGAAAACATCCTCGCCGGATTCGCCCGCTTGAAAACGGCTCACAGGAATTCCGCGGCGGCTTTCACAAGGATTCCTCGGGTCTCTTCCTGTTTTCCGTCACAGCTTTTCTCTAGGCAAGAGTCCTTCCTTGCATCCTCTTCTCATGATGACTTTTACACACTCTTGAGCGCATACTCCGCCGCAACTCCCTCACGTGCCTCTTCATCATGCGTGCATACGTGAGAGCGGCTACATGGTTGCATGAGGGCTGTTGCGCGACGGAGGCCCCCCGCACCTCTTTCTTTACCGGTTGACCTCCAGGCGCACCTGCACGGCCGTGTCGGGGAAATCCGTGAAGAAACCGTCCACGCCGAGAGCGATCCACTTGCGGTATTCCTCCCGGGGATCGCCGTTGTATTCCGCCGCGAGATACTTGGCCTCGTTGCGCATGGTGTAGATGTGCACCGCAAGCCCTGCCGCGTGGGCATCCTGCAACAGGTTCGTCTCGGGCTGAAGCTTGTTGTCCTTGTCCCTGGCGAGGATGAGTTCTTTCCACGGCCCGATGCCGTAGGCGTAGGTGGCGATCTCCTTCAGCATCTCCGGCGTGGCCATGTTCCGGTAGGTGGTGGTACCTCCCTTGGCGAGCACGCATCCGGGTTTCATGTCGTACTCATCGAAGAGCTGGATGAGGCGGATGTTCGTCTTTCCCTTCAGTTCCTTCAGGTTGTCGATCTCGAAGGACTGGATGAACACGGGAGCGTCGGCCCGGTCGTAACCGTTCTGCTTCAGGACCGCCAGAAGGGGCTCTTCAAGGGAGAGGCCGATGGCATCATGGTAGGAGGGATGTTTGGTCTCGGGATAGATGCCGATGACCCGCCCCTTCTCCTTTTCCTTGGCTTTGACGAGGCTGATCATCTCCTGGAAGGTGGGAATCTCGTAGAGCCCGTCCTTGGAGTGATCCCGAAAATCCGTCCGCTCCTTCACCCGCAGGGTCTTGATCTCTGCAAGGGTGAAATCCTCGGCGAACCATCCCTCTTCCTCCACGCCGTCGATGACGACCTTTTTCTTTCTGTCGGGGAATTTCTTCGCCGCGTCCGTGGTGGCGCCGATTTCGCACTCATGACGGCAGATGAGCACTCCGTCTTTGGTGGAGACAAGGTCGGGTTCCACATAGTCCGCGCCCATCTCGATCGCCAGTTCGTAGGACCTGAGGGTGTGCTCCGGCACGTAACCGCAGGCCCCCCGGTGGCCGATCACCAGGAAACGTTTCCCCATCTCCTCCGCGGCGGCCATTCCCGCCAGGAGACACACCACCAGCAGAGCCAGGAACATGTTCCGCTTCATCATCTCTCCTCCTCGTTCTCCGGGACACGAGTCCCCATGCGTCTTCCCCCACATCCGGAGGAAGCGGAGACAGCATAGGGATTTCCCGTTTCAGCGCAATGGAGAAACGATGACTCTTTTCTTGCAGCGCAGGCACATTTTTTCTCCGGAAACGTCAGGAAAGCGTTACGCCTCCGGAACAGTAGCTTCGGAAAAGCACGGCTTCAGGCGTTTCCGTTCTCCCGCACTCCGCCCTGTCCGTCGAGCCAGGTGAGAAAGGCATCGGCGGAAAAGGCTGCCATCCCCGCCTCGAAGAGCAGGTCCGCCATGGAAAAGGCGGGATCCAGCGGCGGCTGCGGCAGGGAGGGGATGGCCACGCAACGCATGCCCGCCCGGACCGCCGCCTCCACGCCGTACTTGGCGTCCTCCATCACCACGAGGGAATCCGGAGGAAGCGCAAGGCGTCGCGCCGCCTCCAGGAAGATGTCCGGCGCGGGTTTGCCCCGGGGCACCTCCTCGGCGGAGAGCCGAAGGGGGAAATGGGCGTCGATGCCCGCCACGGCAAGGACTTCGTCAATGACGGACGGGGACGACCCGGAGGCGATGGCCAGGGCGAGCCCTCGCTCCTCCAGAAGGGGGAGCAGGCGCCGCATCTCGGGAAAGGCAGGGGTGTTCCGCCGGGCCAGATCCAGGTAGATGGCATTCTTTTTCTCCAGAAGCACCTCCGGTCCGTCGGGAAGGTTGTAGTCCCGGTGGAGTTCCTCCATCATCAGGAAGTTGCTGTACCCCACGTACTTCTTCTTCATGTCCGGATGGAAGGCGACGCCGTACTCCTCCAGCAGGATTCGGTCCGCCTCGAAATAGTTGTCCTCGCTGTCCACGAGGGTGCCGTCCAGGTCGAAGATCACCCCCGCAAGAGGAGGCGCGGCGAAGGGACGGATCCGGCGGCAGAACTCGATGCGGTTTCCCTCGGGATCCGTGAGAGTGAACTCCCGGAAGCCGTCCCCGGTGTTCCGGGGGGGCGTCAGGTTCGGAGCGCCCAGGGCGCGCAGGCGCTCGTATTCGCCCTCCACCGAATCCACCTCAAGGGAGAGATGCCCTTCTCCGGCGACGGCTCCGTCCGAAACAGCGGGAATCTTTTCGGGATCCGCCGTCGAGAGCAGCTCCACCACCGCGTCCCCGCGGCGCAGAAAGACCGTCCGAAGTCCCGGCGTATTCCGGCTCGAATACCGGTACTCCGTCGCAAAATCCAGCATGGTCCGGTAGAACAGTTCCTGGGCGTAGAGGTCGCGCACGACCAGGCCCACATGATGCATTCGCATGGCCTCAATCCTTTCATTGTGAAGGGGAGAGGGCATTGCGCCCGCTCCCCTTCGAGATCGCTCCGTCAGTGACGGGTCTTGTCGGGGTAGGGGGGGCGCACCGGACGCACCGGCGGGTTCGCCTCAAGCTGTTCCAGAACGATGCGGATGGCCGCATCGAGCTGGGGATCCCCTCCGTCGAGCACCGCCCGAGGGGTCTGTTCCACTTCCACGTCGGGGGCGATGCCCACGTTCTCCGCCACCCAGCCTTCATCGCTCCAGATGCCGAGGGAGGGCGCGGTAACCCATCCGCCGTCCATCAGGGGTGGATAGGAAGAGATGCCCACGAGACCGCCCCAGGTGCGCTTTCCCACCAACGTGCCGAGGCCGAGCCTGCGGAAGGCCCAGGGAAGCATGTCCCCTCCCGATCCGGCGCACTCGTCGATGAGCATGACCTTCGGGCCGGGCACGAAGGTCCCCGGTGCGGTATAGTCCATGCCGGGGCGCAGGGCCACCCCGGCGGTGAAGTTCCGGCGCAGCACGTCCAGCACGTAGTCCGCGAACTGGCCGCCTCCGTTGCTCCGCACGTCCAGGATCACCCCGTCCCGGGGCGCCTGGGCGAAGAAATAGCGCTTGAAGAACTCCTGCCCCGCTCCGGCGGTGTTGGGAAGATACACGTACCCCACCCGTCCGTTCGTGGCGGCCTCGACTCTGCGGACGTTTCCCTCCACCCAGGAGCGGAGGCGCAGCGCCCGGTCCGAGGCGACGGGGACCACCGTCACGGTGCGGGGTTTCGTTCCTTCCGGGTCCTCCGCCACAACCAGCTCCGTCGCCCGCTCCGCAGTCTGTTCGAAGAAGGCGTACACGTTATCCGAGCCTCGCACCTCCCGGCCGTTGACCCGGAGGAGGTAGTCCCCCTCCTTCACGTCCACTCCGGGTTCCGCGAGGGGTGCACGCAGGTCGGGGTTCCAGTTCAGTCCGCCGTAGATCCGGGCAAAGCGGTACCGCCCGTTCTCCACGGCGAAGTCCGCGCCGAGCACCCCCGGTTTCGCCGACTCCCCGTCCTCGGGGATATCGCCGCCGAAGATGTAGAGATGCCCCACCCGCAGCTCCGAGAGCATCCAGGCGAGAAGACGGTTCAGGTCGTTCCGGCAGGCCAGGTGGGGCAGGAAGGGAGCGTACTTGGCCCGCACGGCCTCCCAGTCCTGGCCGTGCATGCCGGGATCGTAGAAATAGTCACGGTTGATCCGCCAGGCCTCGGTGAACATCTGGGCCCACTCCGCCCGGGGCTCAACGGGAACGCGAACGCCCTCCAGGGGAAGCGGCTTGCCGTCCCCCCGCCCTCCCGAGGCGGACAGAATGCTCCACCCCGCCTCTCCGGCGACGAGCATACGCTTGCCGTCCGCGGAAATCCGGTATCCCCTCAGGGAGGGAAGCACGCCCGTCTCCTCCCGCTCCTTCAGGTCGAAGGAGAAGAGGGCCGTGCGGAATCCCGTCTCGGAGGGAACGGTACGGGTGTAGAAGATCTTCCCCGGCCCGCCCGCCTGAAGATCGTCCAGCGCCCCCGGCGGAACGGGGAGGGGCAGGATGCGGCCCGCCAGTCCGTCCACATCCACGGAGATGGGAGGAACGGAGGGCTTGTCCTTCCGCGCCGCCTTGTCCGCGCTTTCGGGAACGTCGGCGCTCGCCGCCGGAAGATCCGGAGAAAGAGGAGCGTCCGTCGAAACGGGGAGGGCCTCTCCGAAGGGGCCGGCGCCGGAAGCGTTTTCGCCGCCGGGAAGCGGCGTTCCTCCGTCGCCGTTCTCTTTTCCGCCCTCCTCCTTTGCCTCGTCCTTTTTGTCGCCGTCCTCTCCCTTGCCCGCCTTCTCCGCCTCGTCTCCTCCGTCGTCGCCCGGGTCCTCACCTTTTTTCTCCGGCGCTCCGCCGGAGAAGGCGGCTTCCTCGTCGCTCTCGGGGGCCAGCGGCGAAGGCGTTTCCGCGGCGAGCACCGCCGCGTAGACCGCCCGGGTCACGTTCATGTCCCGGGTGGACATGTCGAGGCCGAACTTGGCAGGCCCCGCGTCGGTGGAGCCGAAGAAATAAAGGTACTTGCCGCTCCGGTCGAAGACGGGACAGGACACGTCCCCGGCGCCGTCGGTGATCCGGAAGGAACGGTCCTGTTCCAGCGAGTAGAGATGGAGCTGCTCCAGGCCGCTCTTCTCGTTCAGCGTGTAGGCGATCCACCGGGAATCCGGGGACCATTCGGGGGTGCGTCGCTTGCCCATGCCGAAGAGAGGTTCCGCGGCGATCTTCTTCGCCCTGGGAGGATCGGGGAGAAACGCGAGATCCGACGAGAGCGGGTCCGCACTCGCCGCGGCGGCGCAGAGCGAGGACAGGTCGATCCAGTAGAGATTCCAGTCGTTGTCGCGGTAGGCGAGTTTCGTGCCGTCGGGGGACCAGGAGGGGGACTCGTAGAAACCGCGCCCGTCGAGGGGAACGGACCAGACGGGTCCTTTGCCGTCCTGCCGCCGCAGCAGCAGGGAATACTCTCCGGTGAGGTCCGCGAACCAAGTCACGAAACGCCCGTCGGGAGACCAGAGGGGCCACCGATCGTGCACTCCCGGCGACGCGGAGAGATTCCGAGGCTCCCCCTTCTCGGCGGGAACGGTGACGATGTCCCCCCGGAGGGCGAAGAGCGCCCGGGCTCCCGACGGAGAGATGGCCGCTCCCTGGATGAAATCAGCCCCCTTCGCGTAGCGCTCCCGGGTCTCCGGAAGATCCGCGGGAACGGAGAGCGGCAGAGGAAGCGTCGCGCCTCCGGAGAGGTCGTAGCAGTGGAGCAGCCCCGCCTGTTCGTAGACGAGACGCTCCTCCGTGCCGGAAAAGGAGAGCACGGGAAAGTCGTCGTGCCGCGTGAGCTGGCGCAGGTTCTTCGTGGCGGGATCGTAGGAGTAGAGGTTGAATTCCCCTCTCCGGTCGGAGCGGAAGTAGATGCGTCCCCCGATCCACCGGGGGTCAGCGTCGTTGCACCCGCCCTCGGGCTTGGGCACCGCCACCGCCTCGCCGGAGGCCATGTTGTAGAGCATCAGGGTGGAGATCATGCCGCCGCGGTAGTCCTTCCAGACGAGAAAGGCCGGGGGAAGGGGGTTGTAGGCGATTCTCGTCCCTCCCGGTTCCAGGGAAGCCCGGAACGCCTGGGGAAGGGGCATGCGCCGGGGAAAACCGCCCTCCACGGGAACCGCATAGAGCTGATATTCCCGGTTGAAACGGCTCTCCCGATTCGTGACGAAGAGCACCGTGCGTCCGTCGGCGGAAAACTGCTGCACCAGATCGACCGCACCGTGCCAGGTGATGCGGCGCAGGGCTCCGCCTTCCGCGGGAAGAACGTACACGTCGATGTTGCCGTTCCGCTCCAGGCTCACCGCGAGAAGGCGTCCGTCGGGCGAAAAAACCGGAGCCCCCACCACGCGCCCCTCGGCGGTGAGACGCCGGGGGAAGGGAAGCGCCCCGGAGGTGCCGAAGGGTGCCCCCGGAGGCAACTCCACGCCCCAGAGATCCTCCCCGTAGACGAAAGCGAGCCGGTTGCCCGAAAGGGCCGGTGCGGTAAGCATCCGGGTCGCGCCGGCGGGGCCGGGAAGCGGCATCGAACGTACGCCTCCTCCCGTGGACAGGGGCACGCCGGGGTGCCCGATTTTTCCGGCGGAAAAATCCTCCGAAACCGGCGCGCTCGAAACGGCATCCCCGGAGGTTTCTCCCGGAGAGGACGCCTCGGAAACACACCCCCGGGGGGCGATTCCGCCCAGAAAAAACCCCAGCAGCGCGATTCCGGCGAGAAGAGCGCTTCGCCCCCGCAAGGATCGCCTCCAGACTCCCTTCGTCATGGTTTCAACTCCCTTCGGTGTATCAGGAAAACGTGAGGACATCGTCGCGGATGTCCTCTTTTTCGGATGTGGCGACATGCGTCATGTTTTCGTGAAACGGAGCTGTGCCCCTCGGAACTTCCGGCGATGCAGATGCAACGACGCGCCGATGCCCCGAGGCTCCTCAGGAAATGCGCGTCACCAGGGTTCCCACACCTTCAACGGTGACGGCGATCTCGTCCCCCCGCTGGAGGGGACCCACTCCGCTGGGCGTTCCCGTGAGGACCACGTCGCCGGGATAGAGGGTCATGAAGGAGGAGATGTAGCTCAGAATGCGTGCCACGGGAAAAATCATCAGGGACGTGCGGGAGTCCTGGGCGACCCGGCCGCTCACGACCGTGCGGATCCCCACGTCCCGGGGATCGAGATCCGTCTCGATCCAGGGGCCGAGGGGGCAGAATTTGTCCGACGACTTGGCCCTGGTCCACTGCAGATCGTTCCGCTGGCACTCCCGGGCGGTGAGGTCGATGCCGATGGTGTAGCCCAGCACACACCGCAAAACCTCGTCCTCGGAGACGTTCTTGAGCACGCATCCCACCACCGCCGCCAGCTCTCCCTCGTAATGGAACTCCTTGGTGAAGGGCGGATAGGGGACGCTCTCGCCGGGATCCGCAAGCGCGTTGGGCGCCTTGAGGAAGAGACCCGGTTCCTTGGGGAGGTTCTCCGCGTCGTTCTCCATCTCCTTGATGTGATCCACGTAGTTCCGCCCCACGCAAACGATCTTCGTGGGGTTCGCCGGAGCCTTCAGAACCACCTTGTCCAGGGCATAGTTGTTGCCCGTGCGCTCGCCCCCCGGGCCGTTGGTGACGATGATGCGTTCTTCCTCCAGAATGCCCCACAGGGCAGCGCTGCCGGGGGGGGTGAACTTGACGAGTTTCATGGTATCGAACAACCTCCTTTGTTTTCGTTGTCTGCTGTCGTCAGTGCTGTTTCCGCGACCTGGAGACGCAGGCCGCCGCCACGTTCCTCGCTCCGTGCGCACCCGTTTCCCGAGACGCAGCCGGGGACATCGCCGCGCCCGGTCCGCATTTCCCACGCAGAAAACGTTCCTCGGGATTTCTTCAGGAGTCTCCGTCGGAGCACTTCGCAACGCCATCCACATCTCCGGTTCCGTGCTCCCCGACTTCTCCGGAGAACTCCGTACCGACCGCCTCTCGTTCGCAGAAGATCCGGCGGTACAGGTCATCGCCGAAACTCGTCCGGAGAGGCTCTCCCTCGGTGATCCGGAACGTCCGCTCTCCTCCGGAGCACCTCTCCGCCCGCAAAAACAGCATCGTTTCGGACCTTTTCTCGTAGAAGCACCGGGCAAATTCATACAGATGCGTGACGAAGACGACGCGCATTCCCTTTTCCACCAGCACGGAAACGATCTGCCCGGCGATCTCCGATCCCTCTCTCTCGTTCGTCGCCGCAAAGGACTCGTTGAAGAGCACAAGAGCGCCGGGAGCCAGGTTGTCCACGAGGGAACTCATCCTGTCGAGTTCCTCGTCGAACTTCCCGCTCTTCATGGTCACGTCCTCCCGCCGCTTGCCGTGGATGTGGACACCGGAGCAGACGCTTGCGCGGAAAAACGCGGCGGGAACGAACATGCCGCACTGCATCATCAGTTGCGCAACTCCGAGAGCGCGCAGAAACGTGGACTTTCCGCCCTGGTTGGCCCCGGTGATCACCACGAGCCGCTTTCCGTCGGCGTCCAGGTCGTTGCACACCACGCCGCTCTCCAGTTTCAGGGCGAGACAGACATCATACAGCCCCCGGGCGGAATGCCGCGCTTCCTTTGCGGAAAGAGGCGACGGAAAGGACACGGGCAGTCCCTTCCGCGCAAGATGCTCGTACAGGTTCAGACATCCCACGTAAAAAGCCAGTTCGGTGCGCAGGGCGACGAAAAAGGCGAGCACGTGCTCCACGGACTGGGCGAGGGCGTTCGCCACGAGATTGATCCCCCGCTCCTTAAGCTCCGACAGCGCCCTGGCGCCGCTCTCATCCCTGTCGCTGATGGTGAACGCGTATTCCCGCGTCCTTTTCCGGAAAAGACGCCCCAGCCATCCCCGGTCCTCCGCTTTCGGCCTCCGGAGCACATAGTCCCGTCCTCTGCTTCCCTCGCCGAGTCCCGCACTGACGAGCATCCCCCGGCGGAACAGAAGGACCTCCAGGTGTGCCTCCACGGCACGGAAGTAGGCATCGTCCAATTCGCCCTTGAGCATGCCGAAGAGAGAACGGAATCCCTCGGAGGCGAACGAACCCTCCCTCTCGTCGGCAATGCGGCGCACCTTTTTCAGAATGCCCGTGAACAGGCGGAGCACATCGACGGACCGTCGCAGAATCGATCCGGGATATTTTCCGAAGATGCCGAAATACTGTTTTTTCTCCCCTTCGATGGCCTCCACGGCGAGCGCGTACAGCTCCCGCACCGTCGCCGCGTTCCGCAGACAATCCTCCAGAACGGCCTGCCGATAGGCGAGAACGGAGAGATCGGACAGTGTCTCGAAAAAGACACTCCTCGCCACGTCCCGGAGAAACGGGTCTTCCAGGGCCATGGCACCCGTGAGGACATCCACATCCAGATCTTCCTCCAGGTCATGGAGATTATAGGGCACATCCCGTTGCCGGAGAACGACGTTACGATCCCGATACAGCAAAAAGATTTTCATGATCGGATGCGCTCCGCAAGCGCCCGTGAGGTGAGCCGGTACTTCTCGGCCAGGGAAAGTGCGTAGGCCAGACCGTCCGCGGGGGCCCGGCGGATCGTGAAGGTCCTCCTGGTGGGATCCCCCGGCACGATGGAACTCACCATGCTCACCGTCCTCGCACCCAACAGGGAGAGTTCGTCGATGAAGGTCACGCACACGCACAGTGCGTCCAGCTCCATGATCCTCTCCAGAACCCTCCGCCCCAGAGTGCGGGCATCCGCCAGGGTGGTGGAGGAAAAAATCTCGTTGAGCACGATGACGCTCCTCCCCGTGGCCCGGTCGAGAATGTCCCGGATCCGCACAAGGTCGTCCTGAAGTTTTCCCCGGAGATCCTCCAGGTTCTCCTCCCTCTCGAAATGGGTGAAGACCCGGTCGGCGAGGAACAGGCGGGCCTTCGCCGCGGGAACGGGGCAGCCCAGGGCCGCTAGATAATGCACCTGGCCGAAGGCTCTGGCGAAGGTAGTCTTGCCTCCCTGATTCGGCCCGGAGACGACGAAGATGCGCTCCTCCCCCTCCAGGCGAAAGCTGTTGCGCACCATCTCTTCCCCCCGGGAGACGAGCTTCTGCCCCAGCGCCACGTCGAAAAGATCTTCGGCGTAGCACTCCTTCGAGACATCGCTCATCTCGGGATAGCAGAAGGCGAGCCCCGCGGCGGCGAAGCGCCGGACATAGTCCAGAACAGCCAGATAGAAGTGGATCTCCCGGTCGAAGACGCGAATCGTCTCGTGCAGAAACGATCGGTTCGCCTCGGAAAAATGTCCCACCCGATCGAAGAGATCCCGATTCAGCTCCGCCACGCAGTCCAGAATCTTGGCCTCCACGTGGTTCATGCTCGCATCCTCGGGAAAGGACGAGAGGTAGCTCTTCGCCGCGCCCTGCCTGAATCTGGCGAAAGTCGCCTCCACCTCGGCGCTGTAGTCGTCCTCGCCCTCGTAGGGGCGCACGCGGATCGTGCTCCCCTTGAGAAAAAGGGAATAGCGCACCGCCGCAAGCTCTTCCCTCAGTCCCGCCGCCTCTGAGGCGAGGGACTGGAAGGGCGCGGAGCGGAGATACGCTTCGAGAAAGGCGAGCAGGGCGGAAAGGCCTTCCGACGCGGGGCGAGCGGCGCGAAGCGCTCCTTCGAGAGCACCCAGGGTGTGGCAGTACACAAAAACCGCCTCCAGAAACCACCGCTGCTTCTGGAGCGCGTAATACATCTTCTTTTCCCGGGCGAGGCAGGTTCGCACGTGCCGCATGCCCTCGGCGAAGGTGCGGAAAATCCGGGCCGTTCCCTCCTTTTCAAGGTCCTTCATCACGTCGTGGCGGTACCGAATCGCGTCGAGCCCTTCGAGGGGCACATAAAAAAAGGACGCCAGATCGTACTCTCCATACGCTTCCGTGATCGCCTCCACCACCTGATCGAGATTCAGGTCGGTGAAGCACTCCGGAGCCCGGCCCGCTTTCTTTCTCTCCGCTTCGGTTCTGAAGAGAATGCTTGAAAATGTCATACAACCACCTCCCGACACACCACCGGCACCGCCTTCGGTGCCGCATTTCCCGTACGTGTCAGGAGTCATCAGCCCCCTGGAGGGCATTTCTTCGGGGAACTCCATCCCCTTGGAACAGGCCGGAGCGGCGGAGCGTGTTCTTCCGGACGAGAGGACGGAACACTGCCCGCCTCACCGGCTCCATCGCCGTGCCGAACCGTTCCGTTTCCATGCCGTCCCGCTCTTTCGCCCCGTCATGATACCCCATACCCCATGGGAATGCATCAGCTCCCCGTCGCCTCCGCCCGGGAGAAGAAACGCCGGAGAAACGGCTCCGATTCGGCGAGAAGCACCCCCGAGAGGATCACCACACCGCCGAGGACGACCTGGGCATTGAGCACCTCCTGCCCCAGCAGAAGAGCGATGACGTAGCCGAAGGGACTCTCCAGGGAGAGCAGGATCGCCGCGTGGATCTCCGGACTGTACCGCTGCGCCACGTTCTGCACCAGAAAAGGGATGGCGGTGACGCAGAGCGCCACGTAGACCACGCCGCCCCATATCTTCGGAGGCAGCGCCCCGAAGTGCGGCATCGGCTCGAAGAGCGCCGCCGCAAGCACCAGAAAGACCGCCGTCACCGCCATCTGCACCCCCGTGAGTCCCACGGGATCCATGCGGCGACTCAGGTTCCCGACGATGAGCACGTGGAGGGCGATGCCCAGGGCAAGCAGCAGGGAGAGACCGTCCCCCATCCCCCAGACCATGGAGGGGGTAAAGGCCATGACGAGCAGTCCCGCCGTGGTGAGCAGCGCCGCCACCGTGGCCACCGCCCCGGGCCATCGCCGATAGAGGAGCGCGTAGAGAAAGGGAACCATGGCCACGTTCGATCCGGCGATGAAGGACTGCTTCCCCGCCGTGGTAAGCTGCAGTCCGAAGATGTGGGCGAAGAAAACAAACCCTAGAAAGACGCCGAGCCCTCCGGCAAGCACCATCTGCTTCCGGTCCAGGGCGGCCATGCGCCGCCACAGCACGCAGGCGAGAAACAGGGCGCTCAGCGTGAAGCGCACCGCCAGAAGCCACATGGGGGAGAGGGTCTTGAGAAGCCAGGAGCTCACTCCGAAGCCGGATCCCCAGAACACGGCGATGACGAACATGGCCGCATCAGCCAGAAGGATCGTCCGCACATCCCCGCTCCACCGCTTGCGTTCCGCTTCCATGAAAGACCTTCCTTTCCCCCCGTTCCAGTG
The DNA here is from genome assembly GCF_029975095.1 of Aminiphilus sp. Taxonomy (NCBI): domain Bacteria; kingdom Thermotogati; phylum Synergistota; class Synergistia; order Synergistales; family Aminiphilaceae; genus Aminiphilus; species Aminiphilus sp. The sequence continues at coordinate 12,995 of NZ_JARKPW010000137.1, read as the reverse complement.
CGGCGTGCGACACCCACAATAACGCCTCCCGTGCGGCACACGCAAGCTCCCTTTGCGACCTCGCGCCTCCTCGGGAAGGGACGTTCCGCTCCGCCTTACCGCGGTGCGCTTTCTGCCGGAGAATGCGCACCGCGAAGCCGCCGGAGAGTGCCCCCGAAGAAACACCCTGAAGCAGCACCCCGAAAAAAGCGACGACTCAGAAACGCTAGGCGGATTCCCCGCCGGTTCCCAAAATATCCGTACCGAGAAAGGGCGACGCCGCCAGCTCGGACCGGGACATGTAGAGCGGATGGGCCAGACAGAGTTCCAGCACCTGTTCCCGCAGGCGCGCCTGTTCATCCTCCCCCGGCGCCTCCGGAGCGAGCATGCGGGCCATGATGTCCCCCACGATCTCCACATCCGCCACGGAAAATCCGCGGCTCGCCACACCGGCCGTACCGACGCGGATGCCGCTCGTCTCCGTGGGCTTTCGGGGATCGAAGGGAATCAGGTTCATGTTCACCGTGATGCCCACCTTTTCCAACCGCATCTCCGCCTCCCGGCCCGTGAGAGACGTGTTCCGCAGATCCACGAGGAAAAGATGATTGTCCGTGCCGCCCGACACGAGGGCGAAACCCCGTTCCTGAAGGCGTTTCGCCAACGCCGCCGCACAGGCCGTCACCCCGCGGGCGTACTCGCGGAAGGCCTCGGTGGCGGCGAGTTTGAACGTGAGGGCCTTGCCCGCCATGATCTGGGGAATGGGGCCGCCCTGAATACCCGGAAAGATGGCCTTGTCCACCGCGGCGGCGAACTCCTTCCGGCAGAGGATCACACCGCCCCGGGCGCCCCGGAGCGTCTTGGTGGTGGTGAAGGTCACGAAATCCGCGTGCGGCACGGGGCTCGGATGGATCCCTGCCGCGACGAGTCCGGCGATGTGGGCCATGTCCACCAGGAAGTAGGCCCCCACCTCCCGGGCGACGGCGGCGAGGCGCGGGAAATCGAGCGTCCGCGGATAGGCGCTGGCGCCGGCGATGAGCAGACGGGGACGCACCCTGCGGGCGATGTCCGCCACCTCGTCGTAGTCGAGACACCCCGTCTCCCGGCTCACGCCGTATCCCTCGGTGACGAAGAACTTGCCGGAGATGTTCGCCTTGCTTCCGTGGGACAGGTGTCCCCCGTGGCGTAGATCCATGCCGAGGATGGTATCCCCGGGATTGAGGACGGCCAGAAACACCGCGAGGTTCGCGTTCACCCCCGAATGGGGCTGCACGTTGGCGTGCTCCGCGCCGAAAAGAGCCTTGGCCCGGGTGGTGGCGAGGCTCTCCACCACGTCCACGAAACGGCAGCCTCCGTGATAGCGTTTCCCCGGGTAGCCCTCGGCGTATTTGTTCGTCAGTACCGACCCCTGGGCTTCGAGGATCACCTCGGGAACGAAATTCTCCGAGGCGATGAGCTCAATGGTGAGATTCTGTCTGGCCTTCTCTCCCTCGATGGCCGCGGCCAGCTCGGGGTCCATATAGTGCAGCAACTGCATCGTTCTCCACCTGCCCTCTTTCGGAAAATCTGCGCCCGGATTTCTCTCGACCGGCGCGTGTGTCATCTTACCATTTCCCGTATCTTCGATATACTTTGAGAACGCACCGGCCGGAAAAGATCGCGTTTTTCCGGAGACTCCCGAGAACGCCATGCCCGAAAGGGAAGACTGCTTCTCTTTCGAAGCCCCCCGACACAACCGGAGACGCGCCGCGAAGGACTGCCGGAACGATCTTTTTGCGAACGGAACGCACACAACGGCGGCGAACGGAGAAAGGCGCCCCGGCGGAAATCTCCCGGGAAGCCGCCGCGCCCCGTTGGGTTTGACACGGCCGACCCACAAAAATCACCGAAGAGAGGGCGAGAAACAACCATGAAGAGAACCGCGAGAGGACAGGACCTTGTCGTGAACGGCCCCCGGCTCCTGCAAAGCCTGGAGCGGCTGGGGCGCATCGGGTGGAACGGCGAAGAGGCGGGCATCACGCGCCTGGCCTTCTCCGACGAGGACAGACAGGCCAGACAGTTCTTTCTGGACGAGCTCGCCGCGTCGGGATACGTCTGCCGCATCGACGCCGCGGGAAACATCTTCGGCGTCCGCCCGGGCGGGGAGGGCGAGAACGCTCCGATCACGATGGGCTCCCACCTGGACACGGTGCATCAGGCGGGACCCTACGACGGTGCCTACGGCGTGCTGGCCGGACTGGAGGTGCTCCGCACCCTCGACGATCTGGGCATCGCCACGAGACACCCCCTGGCGGTGGCGAACTTCGTCAACGAAGAGGGCGCCCGTTTTCAGCCGGACATGATGGGGAGCATGATTCTTTCGGGAGCACTCTCTCTGGAAGAGGCCCGGACAAAGCGGGACGACGCGGGCATCTCCGTGGGAGAAGAGCTGGACCGCGACGGCTACGCGGGAACGGACCGGGTGGCTCCGGGCAAGTACCTGGAACTCCACGTGGAACAGGGCCCCATCCTTGAGGCGGAGGATCTCCAGATCGGCGTGGTGGAGGGCGTGCAGGGCATTGCCTGGTGGCAGGGGTTCTTTCTGGGACAGGCCGCCCATGCGGGGTGCACGCCCCTTGTGCTCCGCAAGGACGCCCTGCTCGGGGCGGCGGACCTCGCCCTGGCGGTCCGGGCTCTTGCGGAAGAACTCGGGGACGGCTCGGTGGCCACCATGGGGCGCTGCGCTCCCGAGCCGGACGTGATCAACGTCGTGCCCGGGGGCGCCCGCTTCACCCTCGATTTCCGCAGCTATGACCCCGAGCGGTTCGAACGGGGCAAGATCCTCGTGGAGGAACTGGTGCGGAGCGTGGCCTTCCGGAACGGACTCGAATACCGCCTCGAACAGGTGACGAACGCCCTTCCCGTGCGCTTCGACCCGACCCTCGTCGCCCTGGTGGAGCAGGGCGCCCGGGAACGGGGGTGCACCTACCGCCGCATGCGGAGCGGCGCCGGACACGACGCCCAGCTTCTGGCCCCGGTCTGCCCTGCGGCGATGCTCTTCATTCCCTCCGTCGGCGGCGTGAGCCACACCCCAAAGGAGTACTCCGCCCCGGAGGATCTCGTCCGGGGCGCGAATGTGCTCCTTGCCTGCGCCCTCGCCCTGGCGGAGCCGCTCTAGCCTTCCCGGAAAAACCCGGAGTGCGAGGCCCGCGGCGGAAATTGTCCACACCGCCGCGGGAGAGACCGTCGGAGCATCATTCGTGCGCGCACGCGGGCGCTTTTCGCTCCATCGGACAGGGGTGCCGCCGGATGCTATCCCCGCCGCCAGACCGGCTCGCCGTCGATGACGGTGGTCACGACCCTGCTTCGCGCATCCAGAGGATCCCCGTCCCAGAGGGCCAGGTCCGCGTCCTTGCCCGGATCGAGCGAGCCGAGACGATCCGCGAGATCGAGGTGTTCCGCCGCGGAGAGCGTCACCGCCCGGAGCGCCTCTTCCCGGGGAAGCCCCGCCCGGACGGCGAGGGCTGCGCAGACCGAGAGGTGCTCGATGGGCACCACGGGATGGTCCGTGATGATGCAGAAGTGCACCCCCGCACGATGGAGCGCGAGCGGCGTGTCCCAGGTCTTGAACCGCAGCTCGATCTTGGGTTTCCCCGTGAGGGTGGGACCCACCGCCGCCCTGGCCCTCTGCTCCGCCAGGAAGGGCGCGATGAGGTGGCCTTCCGTGCAGTGCTCCAGGGTGATCCGGAGATCGAACTCCCTGGCGATGCGCAGGGCCGTGACGATGTCGTCCGCCCGATGGGCGTGCACACAGAGGGGCAACTCCCCGTCGAGCACGGGCAGGAGCGCCTCCCGGGCGAGATGCCGCTCTTCCGATTCGCCCTTGGCGGCGGCCTTCTCCCGTTTGAGCCGATAGTTCAGCGCCTCGACGAAACTGTTCCGCAGGAGCGCCGCATTGCCCATGCGCGTGTTGGGAAGCTTGCCCTTGCTCTTGTAAACCCGGATGGGATTCTCTCCCAGGGCGGCTTTCATGGACGAGGGAGCCCGGACCACCATGCGGTCCGTCACATCCCGCCGCGTCTTGATCACCGCCCCCTGTCCGCCGAGCACGTTGCCGCTGCCGGGAAGGACCTGCACGCAGGTGACTCCCCCCGCGAGGGCGTCGTCGAACCCCGTGTCGCCGGGGTAGATGGCGTCCAGAATGCGCAGGTGAGGCAGCACGGGGTCCGTCATGTCGTTGGCGTCCTCCATGTCCTCGGGAAAGCCCTCGCAATAGACCCCAAGGTGCGTGTGTGCGTCGATCAGCCCCGGAGTGATCCAGATTTCCGGACCGCCCTCCGCCGGAACGTCCGGAAAACGCGCCGCCGCCTCTTCGGCGGGCAGAATCTCCCGCACCTTTCCATCCTCCACGAGCACCGCCGCGTTTTGCACGGACACGCCCCGCCCCGCCTCCACCGTACCGCCCAGAAACAACCGTCTCTGTACCACCGTAATCCTTCCTTTCGTGCGTTCCGGATTTCCCGGATTCCTCTGAAACCCCGTTCGCCTTCTTCGACTCCGTCGCCGATGAAACCGTTCTCCTGCGCACGCTTCTCCGGGGCTTCCCGGCATCTCCGGAACGCCCTGGTGTTTCGTTCACGACGCTCCCCGGAAGTGCCCGAAAATGGACCCCCGATGATTATACGGATCGATGCGGCCGGAAACAAACGTTGTTGCGTTCGCGCCCCTCCTGGGGTATGGTAGGATTATCCGTTCTTCGCGAAGGAGGTTTTGCCATGGTCCGCTCCTTCCCCACGCAGAACCGGACCGGTTCCTGCGCCCCTGCGCCTCGCAACCTCTCTCTTTCTTTCCTTGCGCTCGTGCTTCTTCTTGCAGGACTCTTGCGCGCAGGCGCCGCCGCGGAAGAGCCTTCCCCTGCGGCGCAATCCCCCGCGGCACCGACACAAGCAGCCGCCCCGTCATCTCCGACCTCCGCAGACATCCTTCAGAAACGCATCGAGGACGTGGAACGACGCATCGTCGCCGCGGAAAACGCCGTTTCCTCCGCTACCGCGGACGCTTTGGGCGTCTCTCTGGACGAACTGCGGCAGCGCGTTGCCATCCTCAGAGAAAATGCCGCCTATCTTCGCCGGATCAAACTCGCTCTGGAGGATCGGACGGTCCTCCAGAAGGAACTGGGCTCCCTCAGGGAAAAACTCGCCGCAGGAACGCTCGACGTCCCCCAACAACCGCCCTTCACGCTCTCCTTCTACGACGGCTACCTGGACCAGCTGGACACGCTCGCCCAACGGCGGGATTCCATCACCATGTCCCTCTCCATGTCCACCACATCCCTCGAAACGCTGAAAGCCCGGCTCGACGACATCGCCCGGCAACAACGGGCTCTGGCCGAACAAAAGGAGAAGGGAACGTCGGACCCGACGGAACGAAAGCGCATGGAATGGCGATCGGAACGACTCCAGCTCCTGCAGGAACTGGGAAACGCCAATCTCGAACAGCTCACCAGGGCCGTGGAGAACCAGAAACTGGAGCAGGAGATCGTCGCGGTCACCCGGGAAATTCTCACCCGGACCGCAAGCTGGATCAGCGAGAACGTGCACTTCGACCAGGAGGATCTGGACAAACAGGTTCAGGCACTGCAGACCCGCATGGAAAACCTCCGCAAGCGCATCGCCTCACTGATGGAACAACGCAACCGGGTGGAACGGGTCGCCATGCGGGCGCAGACGCTCGCTGCGGAAGCCGTGACGGACCAGGACAAGATCGTCACAACCGCACTGGCGAAGACCCTCGACGCCTTCCGGGAGTACTATCAGCGCGCACTGGAGTACTCGGAGGGCCGATTGGGCATTCTCTCGGACTTCGAGGCGATCTGGCGCATCCGCTACCAGTACATCGCAGACCGGGAAAAGGGCAAGGAAACGGACACGGAGAACATCAGAAAGAACGTCGAGGCTCTCCGGAGCGAGATTGCAACACTGGAGCACTCCATCCGGTTCTTCCAGGGATACCAGGTGACGCTCCAGAGTCGCATCACCGCTCTTCAGCGCGAGGAGGACAACGAAGCGCTTCCCTTTTACCGCCTCGTGTCCCCCCAGCTCCGAGGCGAACTCCGGGCACTGCGGGATCTGGCAGCGGACAACGGAGAGCACCTGTCCCTGCTTCTCCTGGCGAGCCAGCGCTATCAGCGCCTTCTTGAGAATCTGGAGAAGCACTACAGAGGGCTGAACATCAAGGAACGGGTGAACATCCTCTGGCAGGACCGGGTGATGAGCATCTGGAACATGGAGCTCTGGGTCATCGACAACCGTGCCGTGACGGTGCGGAAAGTGATCCTCGCCTTCGCCATCTTCTTCCTCGGCCTCTGGGGCGCCAAGGCGGGAACGCGCTGGCTGAACAAAAAGCTCCGTCGCCGCTTCGAGATCGAACGGGACGCCGCCGCGGCGATCCAGCGCATCATCTATTACGTGCTGGTGATCATCGTCTTTCTCTCCACCCTCAAGATGGTGAACATCCCTCTCACGGCCTTCACGATCATCTTCAGCGCCTTCTCGGTAGGCCTCGGTCTCGGGCTGAAGGACCTCTTCGCCAACATGGTGACGGGGTTCTTCCTGCTGCTGCACAAACCCTTCCGCACTCAGGACGTCATCGAGGTGAACGGTATCACCGCCACGGTGCAGGAGATCGGGGCTCGCTACACCATTCTCCGTACCTTCGACAACAAGGAAGTCATGATGCCCAACAACGTGTTCTTCACGAACCAGATCACCAACTGGACCCTCTCGGACAAGATCACCCGAAACAAGCTCACCGTCGGCGTGGGATACGATTCGCCCGCGGAGAAAGTGGAGGCCCTGCTCCTCGACATCGTGAGGAGCCATCTGAAGATCCAGAAAAAACCCGCGCCCTTCGTGGTCTTTCAGGATTTCGGCGACAGCGCGCTTCTTTTCGACCTCTACTTCTGGGTGGACATGAACATCGGCGTGGGGATGCGCGTCGCCAGCGACCTGCGCTTCCGCATTCTGGAGCGCTGCAGGGCGGAGGGCATCTCCATCGCCTTCCCCCAGAGAGATCTGCACCTGCACACGCCCCGCCCCCTGGAACTCCGCTTCGAGAACCCGGAACAAGCCCCCCGGCCGGGCCGGGATGGCGAAACACCGCCTTCCGCGGAAAAAGCCCCTCCGCCACCACAGGAGGTCTGAACGGAAAGAGTATCGGCCCGGGGGATGCAATGTCCCCGGGCCGATAATCTTTTTTAGCACAAGTACCCAGGATCGAACCGGACAGACCCTTCGGCGCGATCCGGCGCTCGCCCGCTACCGCTCTTCGGAGAGCGCCTCCTCCAGGGCGTCCTTCTCGTGTTCCAGAAGGCGTCGCTTGTCCTGAACGGCCTCGATGCACTGGAGCATGATTTCTCCCGAATGGGCGAGAAGGAACACCGCCAGAGCGAGATCCACATCGCCGGAAAAACGCTCCGCCAGCTCCTTCAGTGCCGCATCGTCCCCCCGAAAGCTCGGCGTGCAGGTGTAGCGGTCCTGGTCGTCTCCGACGATGGAGAAGGAAACGCCCTCGTAGGCGAAGGCGACGTCCCGCTCTCCCATCGCCACCACCCGGGCCATGGCGGTGAGGAACTTGGCGGCATCCTTCCTGACCTGGGCATTCGCGGCGTCGAGATCGTCCCCCCGCTGTTTCAGGTCGAGGCAGGCATTCCGCAGAGCCAGCACGTACTGGGAATAGGCGTAAGGCATGACGCACTCCTCCCTTCTGTCCTAACGCCCGCCGCTCCGTCTTCGGGAACGGGGGCGCCTCTTCGGCGAACGGCTGGGGGAATAAAACGCCCCCTGGGGCACCTCGCCGCTCTTTCCTTTCTTTTTCTTGCCCTTGGGGGAGTCTTTTCCCTTCTTCGCGTCTCCCCGCGGTTCTTCCGGAGAAGGCGACGTCCCACCGCCGACAGAAGCCTCCGGCGTCGCGTCGGATCCCGCGCCATCGGGGCGGCCGGGAGCGCCCCTCCCTTTCCGTTTTCCCGACGCGCTCCGGGTTTTCTCCCGGAGGAGTTCCGGGCGAGGCAAGGGCGTTTCGGAGCGGCTTTCGGAGATCTCCTGGAGACATTCCTCGAAGGTGAACACCGTCTCGTCAATACGCTCCACCTCCGCCTCCAGCTCTCCCATGCGGGCGAAGGAGTATCCCTCGGGGAGGGCATTGGCGAAACGCTTGATCTTCAGCAGTGCCTGGAGGCGATTTCGCTCGTACCGCTCCACGATCGTCGCGGCGGCGAGGGAGGAGGGACGCCCCTCCTCGCAGAAGAGCCAGGCCATCTGGAGGTTCTCGCCCACCTCCATCTCCTCGAACCAGATGTCCCCCAGCACAGCCCGGAAGCGGCGCCGGAGGTGGTGCGGCACGAGGCGCTTCACCCAGCGGTCCACGGAGCGGAGGGCTGCGCGGATCTCGGTGTACACGTCCCGGTAGTCCCGCTCGGGGAGGGAACCGAAGGCCACCGTCTCCGCCTCGCTGGAAGGAGTGGTCTCCTCCCGGAGCAGGCGTCCGAAGGCGGGCGCAAGGTCAATCCGGGCCGGCTCGGGAGTGCGGAAGAGCAGGTCCCGGTAGAGGTCGTCGATGAGAAAGTTCCGGTTCTCCCAGGGGCTGTCCGCGATCCAGGTGACGTAGCCCGTGTCGAAGTGTCCCTTCCGGCCCGCCCGCCCCGCCATCTGCAGGAACTCGTTCCGGGACAGGGGGCGGTCGTCGTGGTACCAGGCGAGCTGGGCGAAGACCACCGTCTCCGCCGGAAGGTTCACCCCCAGCGCAAGGGCGTTCGTCCCCACCACCACGTCGAGAATACGCTCCCGGAAGGCAGTCTCCACGAGGAGTTTCTCCTTGGGGAGCAGGCTGCCGTGGTAGAGGCCGACCCCCTTGTAGAGCGGCGGCGGCAGCTCCGCCACGCCGAAGATGCGGGCCATCTCCTCAAGCCGGTCGAGCATCTCCCGGGGCAGAGGGCGCCGCACCCCGGCGATCTGCTCCGCCAGCTCCTTCACGCCCTCCCGGGAGAAGACGAAGACCAGCGCATCCCGCACCTCGCCGGGACGGACGAGGGGCTTCTCCCGGAAAACAAGCTCCGTGGCCCGCTCTTCGTTCTCCACGAGGGCGAAGGAACGGCCGGTGACGCGGGCCAGATAGCTCCGGACATGTTCGGGATTGCCGAAGGTGGCGGACATGACGAGAATGGGAACATTCGGCGAGGTGGCCCGGATGCCGTCCACATAGGTGCGCGCCCGACGGCTGTCGGTGAAGATGTAGTGGAACTCGTCCACCACCAGGCGGATGCCGGGTTTACCCGCGTACTTGAGGGTGTAGATCTCCTGGGTGCAGCAGAGCACCCGGGCACCGGCGTTCTTCTTGAAATCCCCCGTCTCCAGCCCCACTTCGAAGCCGAGCCCCCGGAGGTCGAGATAGCGTTCGTTGGAAAGCGCCTTGATGGGGGCGGTGAAAATCACCCGCTCTTCCGGACGGCGCGTCTGTCCTTCGCGGTCCAGAAGCCCCGCCCAGAGATAGGCCACCAGCGTCTTGCCCGATCCCGTGGGCGCCGCCAGCACGGCGCTCTGTCCCTCGATCCGGGACCAGGCGTCGAGCTGCCAGGGATAGAAGGAGATCATGGCGCTTCCGCTCCGGAATGTCCGGTTCGCTCCTGCGGAGCGGCACGGCGGAGAGAGCGTTTTTTCCGGAAAGCCCGCCGTTCTGCGATAGATCTCATTCTCGTCCCTCCCGGAGCGTCGTCTCCTCCGGGGCGTCGCCTCCGCACGGTCCGGAGGAACTCCCGGAATTCTTCCACTTTTCGATTATGGCACAGCGCTCCGGGAACCGCAAAATTTCCCGAGCCGCTCCACTTCTCCACCCGGGTCACGGGAGGGAACGTTGCCTCCACCACGACCCGGAACCATCCGGGGAGAATTCTTTCGGTTGCGGAAAAAGCGTCGGATGGCGCAGGAGCGAAAATGTGACGCACAGGAGGACGCGCCGGTTTGACGAAGAATGCCGACGCCTCGTCCGGTTCATCTGCGTTTGCGGCTGGGGTCGGTCGATCCTTTCTGTCGCCGACGGGGCGATTTTTGATGGCGCTTGACGGCGGCGGCTCGAAAATCCGGGGGCGAGATATTTTCAGAAAGATGCCATTTTCCGGAAGAAGCATGATATGATGAAACGGCTTTTGGTCTTCCAAGCCCTGGTGTTTCGGGAAAAATCCCGCCCCTCCAGGGTGGATGTGCCCACTGGAGGCTGGAGGAACATGGGACTTCGACGACGCCTCGCTCTCGCTCTCGGCAGCATGTGCATCCTGATCTTCGCCGGACTCGGCCTCTTCTTCGGCGGCCTCTCTCCGGAGCATCCCCGTGCCGTTCCGGAAGCACTCCGCGAAGCCGCCACCCGACGATCCGTCCTTCCCGATCTTTTCGAGAGAATCGGGAAGGTGCTGCGTTCTCCCGAGAGAGGCGTCCTTCCGAAAATCCCCCTCTCCCCGTCCGTCCTGTCCCCGCTCTCCACCCAAGCGCCTCCTCCGGAGACGCCCCCGGCTTACCCTTTCTTCCCGGCCTTTCTCGCCGCCGGACTCGTGACCGCCCTTCTCGCCTATCTTCTCGTGCACCGACTCGTCCTCGCCCGTCTCCTCCGCCTCACGGAGGAGCTGCGGTACATCGGCGAAACGGGGGAACAGGGACGGCGCGTCACCGTGAAGGGAAAGGACCAGCTCGCCATGTTGGCGAACTCCGTGAACGACCTCATGGACGCCCTGGAAACGTCCATGATCCGGGAGCGGGAACATGCCACACGTCTGCAGGCACTGACGAACAACATCCCCGGCGCGGTGTACCGCAGCCGCAACGACGCCGCATGGACGAAGCTCTATCTGAGCGGACACTTTCAGGACATCACCGGCTACGATCCGGAGGAATTCCTCGGCGTCAACGGGCGGGGCTTCGCGGAGATCGTTCACCCCGACGATCTGGAGAAGGTGCGCACCGGCGTGGCCGAGAGCAGCCGGAAGGGACTTCCTTTCACGCTGGAATACCGCATCGTCCGCCCTGACGGCAGCGTGCGTTGGATCTCCGACCGGGGGCGAGTCGTACAGGACGAGCTGACGGAAAAGACCTGGCTGGACGGAGTGCTTCTGGAGGAGACGGAGCGACGACGCGCCCTGGAGATACTCGGCGAGTCCGAGGCCCGGCACCGGGCCATCTTCGAGAACGCGGGAAGCGCCATGATCCTCACCGACGAGGACGGAAGGGTCGTCATGGCCAACGAGGAGTTCTGCCGTCTCACGGGCCACTCCAGGGACGAGGTGGAACACCGCCTTTTCTGGACGACCTTCGTCCCCCCCGAAGAGCTGCCCCGAGTCCTGGAGATGACCTCCCGGCGGCAGAACGCACCGGAAACCGTTCCCCGGCGCTACGAAACGCGCCTGACGGACAGGACGGGAAGGTACCTGGACGTGATCGTCTGCACCGACCTCATTCCCGGTTCGCGGCAACAGGTGACGTCCTTCCTGGACATCACGGAGATCCGGACCGTTCAGAGCGCCCTCGAGGCGAGCGAACGCCGTTTTCGGGAGTTCGCCGAATCCCTTCCCCAGGTGGTCTTCGAAATGGACCTGGAGGGGACCGTCCTTTTCGTCAACAAGAACGCCGGAGTCACCCTCGGTTATTCGCCGGAGGAGCTCCGGAGCGGGTTCAACGCCCTTTCCATCATCGCCCCCGAGGACAGAGAACGCGCCCGGAACCGCATGCTCGAACGACTCCGTGGCGACGACGACCCTACTCCCGGCGAGTACACGGGACTCCGCCGGGACGGATCGCGCTTTCCCCTGGCGGTCTATCTCCGCCCCATCTCCGCGGAGGGGTGCCCCCAGGGATTCCGGGGGCTCATCGTGGACATGACGCGCCAGAAGGAGTTGGAGGAACGACTCCGCTTCTACAGCCTCCACGATCCCCTCACGGGGCTCTACAGCCGTACCTTCTTCGACGAGGAGCTGCTCCGCCTCAGCGCCGGACGGGACGATCCCGTAGGAATCGTGATCTGCGATCTGGACGGACTGAAATTCCTCAACGACACCATGGGACATTCCGTTGGAGACCGCATTCTCGCCGAGACCGCGCACATCCTCCGAAGAGCTTTCCGCAAGAACGACGTGCTGGCCCGCATCGGCGGAGACGAATTCGCCGCCCTGCTTCCCCGCTGCGACGGCGACGCGCTGGCCCGCATCGTGGAGACCATCTTCCGGGAGACGCAACGTCACAACGAGTCCCATCCGGCCCTTCCCCTGTCCATTTCCGTGGGACACGCCTCGGGAAATGCCGGGGAGGTCCGCATCGAGACGCTCTTCGCCGCCGCGGACGACCACATGTACCGGGCCAAGAACGACCGCCGGGAAACGTCCCGCCATTTCCTTCTGGAACGCCTGCGGAGAGCGCTCGATCTCCGGGCATTCAGCGACGGAGAGCACATGCGGCGTCTCGAACAGAACCTCCTCTCCCTGGCGGAGCCCCTCGGCATCCCCAGGGAGGCCCGGCAGCTTCTGCACTCGCTCGCGCACTGGCACGACATCGGCATGGTCACTGTGGACGAGTCCATCGTGCTCCGCCCGGGCCCCCTCGCGCCGGAAGAGTGGAAAGAAATTCGCCGCCACCCCGAGACGGGGGCGCGTATCGTCGCTTCTTTCCAGGACCTGGCGGCCCTCGCGCCGTGGATCCTGGCCCACCACGAGCGGTGGGACGGGGCGGGATATCCCCTCGGCCTCAAGGGCGAGGAGATCCCCCTGGAGAGCCGCATGCTCGCCCTTGTCCACGCCTACGACGCCATGACGTCCCCCCGGCCATGGCGCCCGGCCCGCAGCCCCGAGGAGGCCCGGGCAGAACTCCGGCGGTGCGCGGGAACCCAGTTCGACCCCCGCATGGTGGAACTGTTCCTCGCCCTGCCCGACGACTCCGAACGGGAAACCTACACCTCCGCCGATGTCTCCCGGGTGAAGGCTGCCCCCTGAGAGAGCGGACGTTGTGTGC
>NZ_JARKPW010000230.1:0-27891 GCF_029975095.1 Aminiphilus sp. | reverse complement strand
CCGAGCGTTTCGGTTACCGGAGGGGTGCGATCTCCTACGAGACCGACGACGTGACACAGCTCGCCATCTCTCAGCTCCTCTTCGATTTCGAGCTGGAGGAGACCAGAAAAATTGTCGGTCCCCTGCCTCAGGTGGCGTTGGAGGGTATCTTTCGAGGAACACAGGAGGACGCCTTCGCCTGAGGGGGAGCGGTTTGTTCCGGAGGGCTTATGCGCTCTGCTTCCGTCAGTGAGTGTCGTACGCTACGGCGGGGTATCCAGCCCCGCCGTGTTGTTATGAAGAAAACGAGGTGGCCTGCATGGAAACGGAGATCGCAAAGAACGCACGTCGTGTCGTTTCCTCGACGTCCGGGGACGACCGTCCGGATTGGACGGATTATTTCATGTCCATCGCGTCGGTTGTCGCCAGCAGAAGCACCTGCCTGCGGCGGCAGGTCGGGGCGGTGATCGTGCGAGGGCGGCACATCGTGAGCACCGGTTACAATGGAGCACCCAGAGGTGTTCGACACTGTACGCTCGTGGGGTGCCTTCGGGAGGAGCTCGGTGTTCCATCGGGCGAACGCCACGAGATCTGCAGGGGGTCCCATGCGGAGATCAACGCCATCGTCCAGGCGGCGGCGACGGGATCATCCACGGAGGGCGCGGAGCTGTACTGCACGCACGAACCCTGCAGTTTCTGCACCAAGGCGATCATCAACGCGGGGATTCTCAGGATTGTCTTCGCCTCGCCCTATCCCGATCCTTTGGCGCGCACATTGCGCGAGGAAGCGGGTGTCGAGGTGGAACAGGTGCGGATCGAGGGATGACGTCGCGTGCCCTTCCTCGATTGCTGCTTTGCGTAATGCGACCCTTGGGGGATCGGTCGGAATCGGACAGAACTGAAAGAAACACTGTTCAGGAGGATGAGCGATGACAAAGGACAGGGAACATGCCTTGGCGTTGTTGAAACAGCACAACACAGAGGAGATGCACGTGAAACACGCTCTTGCCGTGGAAGCGGCGATGCGGCATTTTGCCGTCAAATACGGAGAGGATCCCGACGCGTGGGGTGTGGTGGGGCTGCTTCACGACATCGATTGGGAGGAGACGATGGCCGACCCGCAGCGGCATACGGAGAAGGCGCTTCCGTGGCTGCGGGAGGCAGGGTACCCTGAGAGTGTTGTTCGTGCCGTGCGTTCGCATGCCTGGGGTCTCCTTCAGGAGGATGTGCAACCCGAGAGTCCTATGGAGAAGGTTCTGTATGCCATAGACGAACTGACGGGATTCGTGGTTGCCGTGGCTCTCGTGCGCCCCAGCAAATCTCTGGGCGACATGGAAGGGAAATCGGTGAAAAAGAAGTGGAAGGACAAGGCATTCGCCCGGGGTGTCGATCGCGATGTTATTGCCAAGGGAGCGGAGCTGCTCGGTGTGTCGCTGGATTCGCTCATTGAGGAGACGATCGTTGCCCTTCGTCCTGTGGCGAAAGAAATCGGATTGGAAGGATAGACAAGCTCTCATCTCTCCCAGGGAGGGGGCCGAAAAACAATTCCTTTGTGCTCCCTCCCTGTCGTTTCGAACGAATGCTCTTCACGGTTCTTGCAGGTTTTTCGGATCTTTGACGTCGTAGCGGAAATCGCAACAGCAGTGCCCTTCCATGAGCGTATGTTCCCTGGTGAGACGAATGCCCGCGTTGAATCCCTCGATGAACGCGAAATCCCGTTCGCAGGAGAGCGTCGTTCCCAGATCGCGCATTCCGAGGTGCTCGTAGAGTTCGGCGTAGGCGCATCGCGTCACGTTGAAAGCAAGATGCCGGGAGTCCTGTTGCAGGATGGTTATTTCGAGGGCGTTTCCGTCCCGCCATCGGTCGATGACGTTTTTCAGCTTCTCCAGGGAATTTCCCCCGAAACGCTCCGCGCACGTCAGTCCTTCCTCCATGGCGCATTGTGCGATGGTTTCTCCAAGCACACGGTGTGTTTCCTCTTTGCCGAAGGCCTTCTCCAAAGCGGGAAGAAGGTTTTTGAGAAGACGTGCTTCCACTTCTCTTCGCAAAAGATGTGGAATGTCCTCGATGTTTTTGGTTTCCGCCATAGGTCCTCACCCCTTCCGCGGTCATGTTCCGCTGCGTCTTCGGTTTTTTCCGTGCAGGCTTCTCTCTCGTTACCGATGAACTTCTGCGGCAAGAGCAAGAGAAGCGGAAAACCCCAAAACGATCACGGCAGGCAAAAGAACAACGAGGCGGCTCGTGAAGGTTGTCCTTGCGCCGCCTCGTCCGTCGTTCACGATCCTGTTTAAAATCCCCCGCCGGAGAGAGTGGTCGCGAGGGTGTGTGCGTCCGGATCAGGAGGGAAGGGGTGTGGTCATATCCTCAAGGATCGCCTCGAGATCTTCCTCGTGCTCCACCTCGTCCTCCAGGATTTCCAAGGCCATGTGATAGGTCACGACATCCTTGTCCTTGACGAAGTCGAGGATTTTTTTGTAGACCTCGATAGCGCACTGCTCCCCTTGAATGTTCTGCTGGACCAGTTTCAGCGTGTTCGGATCGGAAGGAACATCGTAACCACAGTTCGTCTGCTCGTACCATGCCTTCGGTTCAAGCAGCGGAGTTCCTCCGAGCTGGATGATGCGCTCCACCAGCATGTCTGCATGGCGAAGCTCGTCCTGGGCGTGTTCCTCAAGTTCGCCCTGAATGATACCGCGCATCCTTCCCTTGGCGACTTTGGCCCCGATCCAGTACTGGTAGTATGCGAGCCATTCGTCCGCCAGGGCTTTGTTGAGCAGTTGCAGAAGCTCCTGCACGTTTACGCCCACAATCTCGGTTCCCTTAGTTCCCATCATGATTCCTCCTTTTGTCTGAAGTTGTTTTACTTGAAACCCTTTCCTATTTTACCAGAGGCATGTCTTTCGTCCAAATGGAGTTACTGGGTCCGCGCGATGGAATGTGCCGTTTCGGCAAAAAGATCCCAGAAGGTCTCTTCTCGTGCGGTTCGCGTCGAGAGCGCCTCAAGACTCAGGACCCACAGATCCAAAGGAAGTGCGGGACGAATCAGCGCTTCTCCGAGAGGCATGAGATTGCGTTGGAGCACAAGGGCCTCTTCCTCCGTGTCGGTGATCCAGAACCACCAGTTGATAGCGTCCTGCTCCTCCGTGTCTCTGTCGAAGAACCAGGGAAGGAAGACTCTCCGTTGCCAGAGGAGAAAGAGGTGGAGTCTGCCGATGTCCCAGCACACGGCATCCATCTCGTCGCGGTGCAGGTTTCTTCCCGTGAGAAATGGTGGCGCGAGGCGACAGTAAAGCCTGTCGGTGTTGCGGAACCCCAACTCGTCGTTGGGGTGGGGGGGGACATGCATGTACTGTTCGAAGTCATAGTGCTGGAGCAGCAAAAGGTCCAGTTCGAGATGGGAAACCGAGATGTCCTTCGTGTGGAGGAACGCTCTCATTTCCTGGAGGTTCGGAGGGACGACGGCGGCGTTTCCGGGGAGCGGGTATCTGTCCAGGAGGAGGCGCACGGAAGGATGTTCCGCATAGGTCCATGTGAGCGTGTCCCCTGTTTCGCGGCGGAAAAGCTCTTCCTTCGTCAGGGAAGGGAACCAGGGGAGGCATGCTCCGGGGCGGGGTTCCTTGAGCCCCCACCTGCCGAGAAAACTACGGCGGAGAAGGAGTTCCATCCTGTTACGTCGGAGCATTTTTCGAGGGTCTTTCGGTGTTGTGCCAGGTGCGGCATCATAGTAAGCCAAGGCGGCTTCGGAACGAAAGCGTTGCACGCCCGCATCGCTCAGAACATAGAACGCGCCTTCTTTTATAAGGAGCCCTTCGCGTTCCAGAGCCGGAAGTGCGTGTGGATCTTCTCCGGCGAGCGAGACGGTCTCCTCGTTCCAGCAAGGATGTCGGGCATCGAAAAGCAAAAGCACGGCCTCTCCGCTCATGGGTGAACCTCCTTTTATTCGTGCTCCGAACGCGGGAAACGTGATGAACCTCGCTGCTCCCTTTTTAGAGTATAGTACACGAGAGGCAATCTATCCGGAGCGCATCTGCGCCCGCTTTACAGTTCGGTCCATGGGGTCCGGCAGGGAAGGCGGGACGTTGTTTTAAGGAACCTTTGAATAACGCTACGTCAGCCCCGCAGAGCCTGATGCGACCCGAATCAAGGGAAAGCAAAAAGGTTTTTCTTCAGAGCTTCCTTAAAATCAGTCTGTCAGACGGATCTGTCGATGGAGCGTGGGGAGGAATCTCCGGATGCCGTCGGATCATCACCGGCAACGGTGGCCGGCAGGTCTTTCCGACGGTGTCCGGTGATGGAGGCGAGCGAGGAGGCGTATTTTTTGAAACTCCCTCAACTTTTTGACTTGCGGTGCATTGACGTTGTTGCAACAAAAAGACCAAAGGGATCTGTTACAATTCTTCAGAATGAGAGATGTCACTCCGGGAGGTACGGACATTGTGAAATTTCCTGCGGATTTTTCCTGGCGCGCACTGTTCCTGGGATTGGGTGGCGCCGCAGTCATCGCCGCGAGCAGCACCTACGTTGCGTTACGGCTTGGGGCGCTCCCGTGGCCGACCATTTTTGTCGCCGTAGTGAGCATGGCCTGCCTCCGTCCCTTCGGAGCCTCCCTGCGGGAAATCAATGTGGCTCACACGGGAATGTCCGCCGGCGGGCTTGTGGCGGGAGGCGTGGCCTTCACTCTGCCCGGGCTCTGGATGGCCGATCCGGAAGCGACGCTTTCCGCAGCCCAGGCTCTTGGTGCGGCATCTACGGGGGCGCTTCTGGGGGCGTTCTTCACGGCTGTGGTGCGGTGCTCTTTCATTGAAGAGCAACAGTTGCCCTATCCTATGGGAGCGGCTGCGGCGGAGACGCTTCTCGCCGGGGATTCCGGGGGAAGGAAGGCCCGAGTGCTGTTCGGCTCGTTGGGGTTTTCCGGGGTGATCACGGCTCTCCGGGATGGAGTCGGAGTGATTCCCGCGTTGGTGGGGAATCCTGCGACGCTCGGATTCTGGCTCTCTCCGATGGCACTTGGAATCGGGTACATCATCGGCCCCCTGTTCATGGGCTCCTGGCTTGCGGGGGGAGTTCTCGCCCATGGTTTGTTTCTTCCCCTCGGGTTCAGGTTCGGTCTCTTTTCTTCGGAGGAGGCGGCCCTGCTCATGAAGAACAGCCTTGGTATCGGCCTTATCGTCGGTGCTGGGGTGGCCACGCTGCTCCGGGGAATGGTGCGACTTGGCCACAGAGGAAGGGGGCTTTCTCTCTCCGGGTGGAAATGGTCCGCCTTGACCGTAGCCGGGGGATGTGCGCTGCTTACCGCAGTGATGGGACTCTCTCTGCCGCTGTCGCTTCTTGTCGTCTTCGGAGTGTGGCTTTGCGTGATCATGGCGGCCACGCTCACCGGGCAAACGGGGATCGATCCCATGGAGGTCTTCGGTATTCTTCTTGTCCTGTTCGTGCGGTGGGTTTTTCCGCTCGGACGCGGCGAGGCCTATCTTCTTGCGGCGGTGGTCGCCGTGGCGACGGGACTTGCTGGAGATGCGCTGCAGGATTTCAAGGCTGGTCATGTATTGGGCACGAACCCTTTCTCGCAATGGCTCAACGAGGTAGGGGGCGGCATGGTCGGTGCGTTTGTCGCTGTGGGGGCGCTTTTCATCATGAAGGATGCTTACGGAGCAATGGGTCCTGGAACACAACTTGTCGCGCCGCAGGCGTTTGCGGTAAAGAGCGTCGTCGAGGGGCTGTTTCACGGAGGGTTTTTTCTCGGCGGAGCGATAACGGGGATGCTCCTCGCGTTGTTGGGCATTCCCGCCATGACCTTGGGAATCGGCGTCTATCTCCCCCTTTTCATTTCCACCACGGCGGGGATTGGAGGAGGCGTGCGCCTGCTCGTCGACAAAACGGGCAAGAGGACGGATGGCAACGAAACCCTGATCGCTTCGGGGTTTCTTGGAGGTGAAGGACTCGTGGGGGTTCTGATCGCTCTTTTGAAGGTGGTGACCGGGGGATGAGTCTTTCCTGTCTGATCGGACATGCCCAGGACGAAAGAGGCGGGACGGGGTGCACGGTGCTCTTGTTTCCCGAGGGTGCCACGGCGTCCGGCGATGTGCGGGGTGGTGCTCCGGGTGGAAGGGAGACGGCTCTCCTGGATCCGGCGTGTTCCGTGGAGCGCATCGATGCACTGCTCTTCACGGGAGGAAGTGCCTTCGGTCTCGATGCTGCGTCGGGAGTTGTCGCTTTTTGCGAGGAACGAGGATGGGGTTTCGATGTGGGAGTGGGGGTCGTACCCATTGTTCCCGGCGCTTGCATTTTCGATCTCCCCGTGGGGAATCCCGGGAGTCGCCCCGATCGGGTCATGGGCTTGGCTGCCTGTAACGCGGCCAAGCCGTGGAACGAATCCCCCTTGGGGAATGTCGGTGCCGGAACAGGGGCCAGTGTGGGGAAATATCTCGGTCCCGAAGGAGCCATGAAGGGAGGCTTCGGGTGGGCGAGTGCCGATGTCGGTGACGTGACGGTTCTCGCGGTTGCGGTCGTCAATCCTTTGGGTGCCGTGCGTGAGGAGTCGGGAGCGTTTCTGGCCGGAGCGGTGAGAAACGGGGCAATTCTTTCTCCTCTTGGAGCGCTCCGAGGTGAGGTGAGAGGCGAGGACGAACTCTGGGGGAGGAACACCACACTCGTCGCAGTGGTGACGAACGCGAGGCTCTCGAAGTCGGAATGCCGCAGGGTGGCCATCATGGGGCACGATGGACTTGCCGCGGCGATCTTTCCCGTACACACCCCCTTCGATGGAGACACGGTCTTCTGCGTTTCCGTCGGCACGGTCGCCGGTGACCCTCTTCTGGTGGGGACGTTGGGGACGTCTCTGGTCGCGGAGGCTATACGACGAGGGATCCGCGAGGCGGTGGGCGCTTATGGGCTGTCGGCGGCCAGGGATATTGCGAGTGGGTGTGTCTGATTTCGAATGGCGTCTGCCGACCCGGTGCGGGACTTTTTGCCCGGGGACAGGCTGTTTTGCGGATGCAGCGCTTCCGGATTGCAAAGACAATGGGAACGTTTCTTCCAAGTGGGAGAAGCTCTTTTTTAAAAATCCGGGAGGAGGTGTGGAGTGTGATTCGATTGCTTCTGGCGGACGATCATCCTCTCACGAGATCGGGAATTGCCGCGTATCTGGAGAAGGAACAGGACATGACACTGGTGGGTGAGGCCGGGGACGGGGAGGAAGCCTGGGAAAAGATCCGGGCGTTGAAACCTCACGTGGCCCTTCTGGATATCCGCATGCCAAAGGAGGACGGCGTTGCGGTGGCCCGAAAAATAAAGGAGGCACGTCTTCCCGTGGTGCCTCTCATGCTCACATCTTACGATGCGCAGCAGTATGTGGTCGCCTCGTTGCGCGCAGGTGCCAAAGGGTATGTGCTGAAGACCGCGACGCCCGAGGAGTTGACCCGAGCGGTTCGGGTCGTGGCCGGCGGCGGAATTTATCTGGACAGCGAGGTCTCCAGGAGCATGGAAGGCGGGGATTTCACCCCCGAACCTCTTTCTACCCGGGAGAGGGAAGTGCTTCTCCTGGCGGCGAAAGGGCACTCCAGCAAGGAAGTGGCACAGGAACTCTTCATCAGCGACAGGACGGTTCAGACCCACTTGGCGTCGATTTATGACAAACTCGGGGCAAAGAACAAGACCGAGGCGATGTTGCTGGCCCTGAAATACGGTATCGTCACAATGGAGGAGCTGCTCGAGTGAAACGCCATCTCCTGGTGGTCCTTGTCCTCGCAATCTTTCTTCCCTCAGTGGCGACACTTCTGGCGGCGGGGATGGGCATTGTGGAGCACGAACGGGCTATGCAGCTCGTGGCGCATTCCTACGTCCAGGATCTTGCAGAAACCGTCGCATCACGCCTGGATCCTGGATGGGGGATTTCCAGGCGCTTTCCGGGGCAGCAGGTAGTGACTCCTTCTCTGCTCACGATCACGAGGCTTCTGTCCTGGCGGCTTTCGCTGCCGGGATGGGTAGCCGTTGTGGATGGGGAGGGGCGTGTCCTCACCGCATCGCCGGGAGCGGAATCACTGTCGCACATTCTTCCGGGGCAGGTGCCTCTCGGAAGAGCCATGGAGATCCGCGACAGGGGCAACGTGTACACTATCGCAGTCTACCCCGTCGGGGACGTGGGATGGTACGTGGTGGCTGCGGTTTCCTGGGAGCAGCTTCTCGGGCCGATGCTTCGCTACGGCACGCTGTGGGCCGTCATGGTGGGTGTGTTCGCCATTGCGGCGCTTCTGGCGGTGTGGGCGCTTTGGCGATGGCTCATCAGTCCTCTCAAGGCACTCGAGACCGAGGTCTCCCGTCTCCGTTGGGGCGAGGATCTTCCTGCGGCGGACGAGCCGGGGGCCGTATTCGAAATCCGCCGCCTTCGCGCCGTTCTGAAGCATCTTGCACAGACCGCCATCGAGAAGGCACATCTTATGCGTCGTTACGTCACCGACATGGTGCGTGTCCAGGAGGAAGAGCGGGGACGTCTTGCCATGGAGATTCACGACGGACCGCTTCAGGATGTGACGGCCCTGATTCAGCAATTGCACCTCACGAAGAGAGCGACGACGCAGGAAGAACAGCTTCGGCGTCTCTCTCTCGCCGAAGAGGGAGCGGGGTTGGTGGTGCGGGAACTGCGGGGGCTTTGCGATGAACTGTCCCCGCCATGGCTTGATCTGGGGCTTTCCCAGGCGCTCACGGAAATGGGAGAGCGCTTTGCGGGGCATCTCGACGTGGATGTTTCCGTGGAATGCGACCAGAGCGTCGAGGGTGTGTTTCCCGCAGAAAGCGTGCTCACGCTCTTTCGGGTTGCGCAGGAAGCCGTGCACAATGCGGTGCGCCACGGCGAAGCCACACGGATCGAGATTCGGGGATATCGGGACGAAAAGGGGCGCCATTTCATTTTGGACATTGAGGACAACGGCAAAGGATTTTCTCCGGTGTCCGATTTCACGACGCTGCGTGTTCAAGGACACCGTGGACTTGCGAACATGTCCGAACGGATGACTCTTTCGGGCGGTCAGATCATCGTCCGGTCCGCTCCGGGCGAAGGAACCCGCGTACGGTGCACACTCCCCCTGGAGGACGGGACAGGGGTCATTTCCGCTTCATCCGAAAGTGCCCCCCCCAAACTCCCTTGACGTCGGAGACGAAGACAAATCCCTTGTCACCGATGATGCGCGTGGCTGTCTGGATATCCTTTCGCCCGCAGATCACCTTGATGACGTAGCGGACGCCGGTGCGTCCTTCTCCTGTGAGGACCGTCGTGCCGAATCCCTCTTCCCGGAGGGTTTTGATCATGTCGAAGGTTTCCTCGTTGCGCTCGGAGATGACCTCAAGGAGGACGAAGGCGTTCAGAAGCCGTTCCTCAAGAAACGCTCCGAGAAAGTTTCCCATGGCATACCCCCCGCAGTAGGCGATGAGCTGGGGTATTTCGAGAGGTTTGCCTCCACCGATGACGTAGCCGAGAATCACCATGTAGAGCATGACCTCGAAGAACCCGATGCAGGCTGCGATGAAGCGCCTTCCCCGCACGAGGAGGAGAATTCGGAAGGTGCCGCAGCTCACGTCGAGGATTCGAGCGCCGAAAATCATCAGAAGCCCGATCATGTCTATGTTCATGGCGATGCTCCTTTGGGAGGGAACTCGAATTCCTGTATAGTGTACATGGTCCTCCCTGAAGACGGAACCCCGGAAAAGGCCGTTTTCTCCGGGATGATCGGAGATGTCCTCGGTACCGGAATCCGGAACGACACGCTTTGATTTGCGAGAGGAGGGAGCCCTTCGGGCACGGCTATGCGATTACGTATCCTCGGAGCTGCCGGTGAAGTCACCGGTTCGAGTTATCTGCTTGAAGTCGGAGAGAGCCGGATACTCGTCGATTGCGGTCTTCATCAGGGCAAGGACGAAGACCGGCTGAACAGGGAGCCCTTTCCTTTCGCCCCGGAGAGCCTTACCGCCGTGGTGTTCACCCACGCCCATCTGGACCACACGGGAAGAGCTCCGCTTCTGGTAAAACAGGGATTTTCAGGGGCGATCCGGGCTACGCTTCCCACGGCGGAGCTCGTCAGAGTCCTTTGGGCGGATTCCGCCCATCTCATGAAGGAAGAGGCGGAATGGCGTTCCAGAAAGAATGCGCGAAAAGGCTTGCCCCCGGTGGACGTGCTCTATGATCAGGAGGATGTGACGAAGGCATTGGGACATCTTGTCCCCGCAAGCTACGACGACGTCATCTCCCTAGCGCTTGGTGTCAAGGTCCGTTTCCGTGATGCAGGGCACATCCTGGGCAGCGCGGTGCTTGAATTCTGGCTTTCCGAAGGCGCGTCGCAAAAAGAGGTGAAGGTCGTCTTCTCCGGAGATCTCGGTCCCCAGGAGACGGTGATGGAACGAAATCCCGCCCTGATCGAGGATGCGGACTACGTGATCATCGAATCCACCTACGGAGATCGCCTTCACAGAACAAATGCGGAAAGTCGCGACGAATTCAGGGAGATCATGAGACTCGCTCTCCGGAGTAAGTCGAAGGTACTCATTCCCACCTTCGTGGTGTACCGTGCGCAGCGGGTTCTGTATGAGATCATGCTCCTGCAGAAGGAAGGGGTTCTGGAGAACGGGATTCCCATTTTCTTCGATTCCCCCATGGGGGTTCGCGCCACGGAGATCTATCGGAAGCACATGAACCTTCTCTCTTCCGAAATCCAGGGCCATGTGCACCGGGGGAACGATCCCTTCTCGCCGGAACAACTCCGGTACATTTCTGATGCGGAGGAGTCTCGGGACATCAACAGTGTGAACCGTGCGGTGGTTCTCGCCGGAAGCGGCATGTGCAACGGAGGACGCATCGTGCACCATCTGAAGCACAACCTGTGGAACGAGAAATGCCATGTTTGCTTCGTGGGGTACCAGGCACAGGGAACGCTGGGGCGACGCCTTGTGGACGGAGTGAAGCGCGTGCGCATCGCTGGAGAAGAAATCAGCGTGAAAGCGCGACTGCATACGATCAATGGCTTCTCTGCCCACGCAGACCGAAGAGACCTTCTGAAGTGGGCGGGAAATTTCGCCAACGGTCCCCTCTTCATCGTAACCCACGGAGAGCTGAAGTCGTCCCGTTCTCTCGCGGAAGGACTGACGGGGCTCGGATTCCGGGCGGAAGTGCCCACACCGGGGCAGGAGTTCGCACTGGAGGCGGAGCATGCCTTTGCCCCTGAAGCGATCGTTCCCGTCTTTCCCGGATCGAAGGAGGCGGCGGCGAAACGGCTTCTTTCCGACGTGGCGATCATTGCTTCCGACATCCAGGATGCGGATGACCTTCCCGACGAGGATCTGCTTCCTCTTCTCGAGTCCTCGCGAACGCTTCTGCAGATTGTTCGGGACAGAATGACCGAGAAAGCCCGGGGGCGGGCAAGCTGAGACGTCGGGAGAGCCTTTGACCGGTCGGTTGCTTTCGTTTGTACGGAGGGTGACGGCAACGGGGCGAAACCGGCAGAGGAGGATGTGGTTCTTGGTGAAACGTTATGCGGGAATGCTTTTCTGGGTTTTCCTTCTCCTGGGGGGGATCGGCTTGGGAGCATGGAAAGCCCTTTCGAGGGAAAAGCCGGCTCCGCCGGTGAGTGTGGCGGCCATCAAGGCGGAGCGAGGGATGCCCGTAACGGTGGTCACCGCCGAGAAGGGGTATTGGGAGTCCTGGATCTCTCTCTATGGACGCGTGCAAACGGCCAACCCTCATTCGGTGGCATCGGATCGGCAGGAATACGCCCTGACCGTGGATGTCAACGTGGGAGATCGTGTGACGAAGGGGCAGGTGCTCGTCACGCTGGACACGCGGACGGCGGCACAGAACATGGCTGCGCTGAGGGCTAGGAGCGCCGAGGCCCAGGCTCAGTACGAACGGCTTCGCTCCCTCCACGCCGCGGGAGGTACGAGCATGCGGGAGGTGGAGTCCGCTTTCGCCGCCGCTCAGGAGGCCAGGGCGCGCCTCGCGGAATCCCAGACGGGTCTTTCGCGCCACAAGGTGACGGCCCCGGTGGGGGGAATCGTTCTCAGCCGTACGGTGGAGCCTGGGGAACTCGTCTCCCCGGGCAAATCGCTCTTTGTCGTGGCCGACCTGGATGACCTCGAAGCCGTGATGGACGTTGCTCCCGGCGATCTCCCCCGAATCCCGCCGAATCCGAAGGTCATGGTGCGTTCTCACGTGAACGGGTGGGTGGATGCCCGTTTCAAGCGTCTCGATCCTCAGGCGGATGTCACGACAGGGCTTTACGCGGCGGTCTTCTCCCTTCCTTCGGGATCGGGGTTGCTCCCCGGCGCTGTCGTGGAGGGACAGTTACGGCTTCTCGCCCTGGAGGATGCGGTCTCCCTCCCCTACGAAGCGGTGCGCCCCCTGGCGACGCGCCATGTGGTGTACGTCGTCTCCGGAGATGTGGCGGAGGAGCGGGAGGTCCGCATCGATGACACCCGGGACAACAGAACCCGCATCGTCTTCGGCCTCGAAGGGGGCGAGCGGGTCGTCTTCAAGGGGGCGGAACGTCTCTTCCCCGGGGCGAAAATCTGGATTCAGGGACAGTGACGATGGATTTCATCGGGATCTCGGTTCGAAGGCCTGTTCTGACGTCGGTGATCATGATCATCGCCGTGCTTCTCGGACTTTATTCCTTTTCGCGTCTCGGCGTGACGCTCCTCCCCAAGCTCGATATTCCCGTCGTGCAGGTGCGGGTTCCCTACAAGGGGGCCAATCCCCTCGAGGTGGAGCGACTCGTGGTGCGCCCCGTGGAGGATGCCATCGCCACTGTGGAGGGTGTCACAAAGATCACCGGCTATGCGCTGGAGGGGATGGCCTATGTGATGGCGGAGATCGCCTACGAAACGGACATCACCCAGGCGACTCTCGACATTTCCACCCGGGTCAAGAGCATCACGGCGGCGCTTCCCGACGATGCGGACGAACCGGTGGTCAGGAAATTCGACATCAATGCCCGGCCTTTTCTGATTCTCGTAGTCAACTCTCCGCTTCCCGCACACCGGGTTCGGGACATGGCGGACGATCGCATCGCCCGGGCGCTCACACAGGTGCCGGGTATGGCGGCGGTGGATCTTTTCGGGGGGCGTGTCCGGGAGATCCACCTGAACGTGACGCCTCTGACGCTGCGTACCCACGGGTTGAGTCTAAAGAAGCTCTCGAACCTCGTGAAGGATACGAATTTCAACTCTCCTTCGGGACACATCGCAAGCGGTTTTCGGGAGACCACGGTGCGGGTGGTGGGAGAACCCGCGCGCCCGGAGGATCTGGGAAAGATAGGTATTTCTCTGCACGGGGGGCGCTCTCTCCGTCTTGGTGACGTGGTCACCGTGGAGGATGGTTTTGCCGAGGAACGGACCAGAGCCCGCTACGATGGAAGGGATGCGGTCCTGCTGGAACTCGTGGCTCGTCCCAACGAGAATATTGTCCGTATCGCGGGGGATGTGCGACGGGAACTCGCCCGCCTTGAACGTTCCCTCCCCGAAGGCTTTTCCATCGGTGTGGTGTACGACGGGAGCGAATTCGTCGAGAAGGCGATCCGCAACGTCATCCGGGACATGATCACAGGAACCGTCCTGACGGCGCTCATCCTTTTTCTTTTCCTCCAGCGCATGGGAGCTACGGTGGCGGTGGCCGTGGCGATGCCGACGGCCGTCATCGCCACGTTCATCCCCATGTATCTCGCGGGGTTCACCCTGAACATCATGAGCACTCTCGGCCTCGCCGTGTCGGTGGGTGTTCTGGTGAACAACTCCATTCTCGTTCTGGAGAACATCTATCGTTATCGGGAGCTTGGCGAAGGGCCGAAGTCGGCGGCGATCAAGGGGACGAAGGAGATCGCCGCCTCCGTGCTCTCCACAACGGCGACGAATTTGGGTGTCTTCATTCCCGTTGCCTTCATGGGGGGGATGGTGGGCCAGATGTTCCGGGAGTTCGCGCTCACCGTGGTTTTCTCGACACTCTTTTCCCTGTGGATGGCCTTTACGGTGACGCCCATGGCGGCGGCCCGTCTCGGCAGCGAAGGAAAGCCTGTTTCCCGAACGGCGCGTTTCCTCACGGGATGGTGGCAATGGCTCTACGGAGGACTCGAGGATCTGCATCACCTTCTCTTGGGAAGGGCCATGAGGCACCCGCTGCTCACCGTGGGATTTTTCGTTCTGCTTTTCGCGGGATCACTGATGCTCTCGCAACAGGTGGGGTTCGAGTACGCTCCCCGGGTCGATCAGGGAACCATCGCCATCGGGGTGACTTTGTCGAGCACGGCATCTCTGGAGGCCACGGATGAAGTGCTCCGGCATGTGGAAGCCACCCTTGCGGGAGATCCCCGCATCCGCTCCATGAGTACCACTCTGGCCGGCGGAAGATCCGGTGTGAACAGTGGAAGAGTTCGCGTGTATCTGGTGGACGAGAGCGAGCGGCCCTCCGCCTTTCGCATCGCCTCGGAATGGCGGAGAAGGTTTGCGGATGTCGCCGATGCGGACATCTCCGTCGAAGTGGCTTCCCAGCGGGGCGGATCCCGAGGAAAACCCGTTGAAGTGACTATCGCGGGAGAAGATCTTGACGAACTCAGCGCGCTTTCCGAACGCGTCAAGGATGCCATGCGCACTGTGGAAGGGCTGGTGGACATCGACACGGACTGGAAGGTCGGCAGGCAGGAAATCCGCCTGATTCCCCGGCACAATCGCTTCGCTGAGCTGGGAATTTCCCTCAAGGACGTGGCGGAGGAGCTTCGGGGTTACCTGAGCGGCATCGAATCCGGCGTGTTTCGCGACCAGGGGCTCGAATACGACATTCTCGTACAGCTCCATCCCGCGTTTCGCGCCAATCCCTCGGTGGTCGCGGGACTTCCGGTGTGGACACCCGGGGGGTTCGTGCCTTTCGGGGAACTCGCCGAAGTGGAGTACACGCAGGGACCCACGGCCATCTACCGCCTGGACCGTCAGCGAACAGTGACGGTGAATGCCGATGTGGCGGGCAGAAGCGTCGGCGATGTCGTGACGGATCTCCGGAAAAAACTGGATGTGCTGGCCGTTCCGCCAGGATATCGTTTTCTCTTTCGCGGAGAAGCCGAGGACATTCAGGAGAACTACGGAAGGCTTTACGCGGCATTCGGCATGGCTGTGGTGCTGACCTTTCTCATGATCGCCGGCATCCTCGAATCATATATTTACGCGCTCGTCATCATGCTCACCGTTCCCCTTGCCGTCATCGGCGTTTATCCGGCGCTCCTGCTGTCGGGGGTGGCGGTGTCCATCTACGGACTTCTCGGAATGGTCATGCTCGTGGGGCTTGTGGTGAACAATGCCATCGTCATCGTGGACTATGCGGAGATCCTCAGAAAAGACGGAAAGGATCCCGCCCTCGCCGTGGAAGAGGCGGTTTCGGTGCGGCTGCGCCCTGTCATCATGGCCGATGTGACGACCCTGATCGCCATGTTGCCTCTTGCCTTGGGGCTTGGCACGGGAGGACAATATCGGGCACCGATGGCCATCGTGCTCTGCGGAGGTCTTCTCGCGGGAGGAACGCTCGCGGTTTTTCTCATCCCTCCCATCTACGCGGGCATGTGGCGTCTTCGGGAACGGTTCATCCGAAGGAGGCTTCAGGATGCGTAAAGGTCTGTTCTTCTGGGGAATTCTTCTTGTCGTGGGGGGAATTCTCGTTGCGGGAGCCGTCTATTTCGGGAAGGCACCCTCCTCTGTGCCCGGAGACGGAGTGCTGCCACCCTTTTCCGAGACAAGGGTTCCCCGGCTTCTTCTCCAGGCGGAGGGGACGCAGATTCCGGCGCTTCTTCCGGAACTGTTGGAAGAAGTCGGGAATTTTTCCGAGTTCGGCGGGATAGGGGTTTTGCTCGAGCATTCTCCCGTGGGAATTTCCGACATGCTGCGGCGCTTTCTCCTTCTTGCCCGTTTCTGGGGGCATTTCGGCGCCATCGCGGAATGGCATGATGGGACGGCACAGATGGGTTTCGTCGCCCGTCTTTCCGACGAAGACGGCGCGGCGTTGGCCCGGGGGAAGGTCCCTTCCCGGTGGAACGTTCCGCTCCCGGAGCTGGAGATACAGGTCGATTCGGGCACGGGGAACCGGGAAATGCGTTTGAAGAGAGGGAGTGTGTTCACGATCTTTCTCGACCTACGGAAAGATCTTCTTGTCGGCGCATCCTCGCCCGACCTTCTTGAGCGGACATTTTCCCTTCTTCGTGGGACGGTATCTTCCCCGGAACTTGCGTGGCGGCTGAATCCCGAATGGAGAGGTCATCTCCGGGGCGGCGATGCAGGGTTCCTGACCCCTTCGGAAGGTCCCCACTCCGCGGAGACGACGATCGAGGCGGCATGGACGACGGAGGATGGAAAGGGACGTCTTGTCTGGACACTGGAGGGTCCCGGCCTGGAGCTGGACCCGGCATGGGAAGCTGCGTTTGCGCCGCGCGAATGGACCGAGGCGATGCTCCTCCCCGAGCCGTTTTTTGCCGCGGCGGGAGGGATGATTCCCGAATATGCCCTTGCGGTGGAACATCCGAGCGTGATGGAACTGACGCGTTCCCTCGAAAGGCTCGGACTGACCTCCGCGGATGCGGGGGCTCTGCTGGCCGGGCCGATTCTGTTCGGTGTCGGTGGCCGTGCCCAGTATCTTTCTCTTCCCGCTCCCGCTTTCGTGGCGCAGTTTCCGGGGAGAGGCGAAGTGGGCATGCGTTTCGCAAAACGGTTCTGGCGCCAGGGGCCATTTCTCTTCCTGCCCGATCCGGATCCTCTGAAGGGATTTCCCGAGGGCGGGACATCTTCCGTGCCCTTTTCTCTCGTGGCCGCTGCGTCACCGGATATGGCAGTACTCGGTGTGGCGGAACCCGAATCGCTCGCCGGGGGCGTTTCCCCCGCCGAGCTGGTTCCAGAGCTGAAGAACGAGAAGGCACTTCTGTGGGTCTGTTGTGATGTCGCTGCCCTGTATGAAGGGCTCTCGGGACTTCAGGCTGCGGGAAGGGTCGGAGAACAGCTCGGGTTGCGGAGAGCCGAAAACATGAATACGGCGATACGCCTCCTGGAGAAGGTGCATTCTGTGAAACGTATCGTTTTCCTGCTTTTCACCTTGGGAAAGGGTATGCTCTCTTGGAACTTCCCCGAGTCGTAGTAAGTGAACACGTCAACGTGCGGATCGAGACCACTGGTGTCCTGTTTTCGAATTCTGCCCGAAGAGCATGAAGGAGGCGTTGTGTGTTGGGGCGTAATGTGCTTGAGGTGATGCAGGAACGGGGATTCGTCGAATGGTGCAGCGCTCCCCAGGAGTTGGGGCATCTTTTTGAAACGGAAACGGTAACAGGGTACATCGGGTTCGATCCCACCGGAGACAGCCTCCACGTGGGACATCTGGTGCCCATCATGGGTCTTGCCTGGCTGCAACGATTGGGACACCGTCCCATCGCGATCGCGGGCGCCGGAACAGGCCTGATCGGGGATCCTTCCGGAAAGAGCAGGGAGCGGAATCTCCTCACGCTGGAGACGGTCGAGCAAAATCTCGTGGGCGTACGCAGGCAGCTTGAAGCCTTTCTCGATTTCGACTGCGGTTCCACGAGTGCAAAGATCATCAACAACTACGACTGGCTCGGAAAGATCGGGCTTCTGGATTTTCTCCGGGACGTGGGAAAACATTTCACGGTGAATTACATGCTCTCCCGGGAATACGTGCGGAGCCGCATCGAGGATCCGGAAAAATCCATCTCCTACACGGAGTTCGGATACATGCTTCTCCAGGCCTATGACTTCTATCACCTGCGCATGGAAGAGAACTGCCGTCTCCAGATGGGCGGCAACGACCAGCAGGGGAACATCATCGCAGGAATCGACCTGATCCGGAAGAAGGCCGGTCAGGATGCCTACGGCGTCACCTATCCGCTTCTTCTCTCTGCGTCAGGGACGAAATTCGGCAAGACCGAGGATGGCGCGGTCTGGCTCGCGCCGGAAAAGACGAGCCCCTATGCCTTCTACCAGTTCTGGATCAACGCGGATGATCGGGACGTCTCCAAACTGCTCCGGTTGTTCACGTTTCTGCCGTTGGAGGAGATTGTGGCCGTCGAGACGGAACATGCACGGAGGCCTGAAACGAGGGAAGCCCAGCGAATTCTTGCCTGGGAGG
This sequence comes from Aminiphilus sp., assembly GCF_029975095.1. Lineage (NCBI taxonomy): Bacteria > Thermotogati > Synergistota > Synergistia > Synergistales > Aminiphilaceae > Aminiphilus > Aminiphilus sp. The sequence goes on along the minus strand of NZ_JARKPW010000230.1, from coordinate 9,770 downwards.
TCACGAAGACGGTCCACGGAGAATCTGCAGCTCGGGAGGCACGGCGCGCCAGTGAGATTCTCTTCGGAGGGCAGTTCGCTCCCGAAGATCTTACCATGGAGATGCTCCGGGTTCTGGAGAGAGAGGTTCCCTGCAGCGATGTGGAGAAGCTCTCCGTTCCCGTGACGGATGTCCTGGCGGAGTGTGGCGCGTGCGGCAGCAAGGGAGAGGCCAAGAGACTCGTCCGGGGTGGCGGGGTGCTCCTGAACGGTGACAGGATTGCCGACGAGAACGCTCTCGTGGATACTGCCCACGTTCTTCACGGCGGGTACCTCTTCTTCCGTCTCGGCAAGCGGCGTTTTCACATGGTCCGAGTACGAGAAAACAGTAAGGAGTGACGCACCATTTTCCCAGGGGCGTTCCGGATGATGCCCCTTCGTCATCCAGGGAAGGGGCAAACCTCGAGGGAGGTGGCTCGGTGAAACAGACCATCACATGGTGCGTGTCGAAGGAATGCACGCCCTGGGAACGTATTGTCCTGCGGGGGTTCGCGCGGCAGATGCGCTCTTCCGGCGAGGATGTGCGTATCCTCGACGTCGGTGCGGGAGCGTGGAACGAAGCGTTGCCTGTGGAGTATTGGCATGCTTTGGGACAGGGCGAACGTCTGGCGAAGATCCTTTTTTCCGGGCGACTGTGGCATTTCTGGGGAAAGCTGCCTCCCTGGTCGGGAGTGGTGGCGTTGCGGGCCCGAACCGTGCACACTCAATGGAGAACCTTCGACCGGTGGGTCGGGTTTCCCAGCGTCGCTTCCCAACACCAGACGCGACAGGCGGAGACCTACCTGCCGCCACTGTTCGACAAGCAGCTCTTGTGGAACCTTGAAGCGTCCCTTCCCTCCGCCGGTGGCGAAGGGCCTCACGTGGCGGTTCTGGCACCGTCGCAGAGGCGCTGGTCTCCAGGGTGCCAGGAGATGTTGCGGGAGAGACGGCGTGCCGCTCTCTGGATCGCCCTGGGGCTGCCGCCGGACAGAGAAAGCGAGACACTGCCCGTCAACGACGGACTCTTCGTGCACTGGCGGGAACGAGGAGGTCTCCTCGTCCTTCCCGCCCAGCCCGATGCGGCCGATTCGTGGCTTGCCGCCGAGGCGGCGTTGCTTGCGGTCGCGACGGTGAGCGAACCTTCCCCCTTTATGGATGAACTCCTGGGGCGGAACGGGTATGTCGCTGTGGATCTCAGAGGAACGAGTGGCGTGGTGTCGGCGTGGAAAGAGGCTGTGGAGCGGGGTCTCGGTGCGGAGGGACGGACGGTGGCGGCGAGGGCCCGACATCGTATCGAGGAGGAGTTTCCCCCGTCGCGGTCCCTCGGGGCTCTCTTGGCACTCTACAACACACTGCGGGGTGTGGAGCATTGAGAGCACTTCTCTGGTTGGTGCGTTTTCTCGATGGCTGGGTACGGCCCGGATGGCGTTCCCGTACGGTGCGAAATGTTCTCGGGGGGCTTTTGTCCACCTTTCATCCCAGAAGCGGCGTGGCACTTCGAAATCTCCAGGCTGCCTACCCCGAGTCGGATGAGGCGTGGAGAAGGCAGATCCTGGGAAAACTCTACGAACACATCGCGTGGAGCACCGCTGAATATTTTGCGCTTCAGAGAAATCCGGAGGAAGTGCTTCAATGGTTTTCCCCGGGGAGAGGGGTGGAGCTGCTCGATGACTACGCCGCCCGGAAAAAAGGACTCATCGTGCTCACCGCCCATTTGGGCAACTGGGAGCTGCTTGCGGGATGGCTGGCCGGACGGGGCTATCCCATTCATTCCATCGTGAGGCGACATGACGACCCCGCCATGGAGGAGATGACCGAGGCCCACAGACGAAGAGTAGGCCTCGTCACCATCTCCAAAAACGAGCACATGAAGAAGGTTGTGGATCTTCTCCGCAAAGGGGCCTTCGTAGGCATTCTCGCGGATCAGAAGGCGAGCCCTCCGGAGGGGATCACGGCTCCCTTCTTCGGCATTCCCAGTCTGACCTACGTGGGGGCGGCGGCTCTCGGCATTCTCGCCGGAGTGCCTGTTGTTCCCGTGGCCTCGTGGAGGAAGGAGCCCTTTCGCCATGAGGTTATTGCCGGTGCCCCCCTTTGTGTGCCTCAGGGAATGGCCCGGAGCGAGGTCATCTCCAAAATGACCGAAGAAGCCAACCTTCGCATAGAAGAATTCGTCCGACAGCATCCGGAGCAGTGGCTTTGGCTGCACCGCCGGTGGGATTTCTGACGCCTAGTGTCCCTTGTCTGACATAAGGGTCCCCGCGATGGCGTAGTCGTCCTTTTCCATCTCGCTGAGAATGATTCGCACCGTTTCGGGGGGAGCAGCGAGGCTTTCCGTGATCGCTTTCGTCACGGATGCGACGAGGAGACGTTTCTGTTCCAATGTCCTTCCCTTGATCAAATGAATTTCCACGATAGGCATGGGAAAACCTCCTTCAAGCTCAAAATGCGGCGGCACTCGACCGCGTGTGTCGGAGTGCTGTCGACCGAGAACATCATAGCCTTTTTCCGACAGAGAAAAAAGAGAACGGGACTTTCGGAACTTGCGTCTCGGGCAATCTTGCGATAAGGTTTTATCGAGGTGATGTGGAGTTTTTCGATTTTTGGAGTGTCTACGGGAAAGGAGATGACGGACTTGTTTTTCGAGCTGCTCACGAACGGCGATGTCGTCCGGTTGCCCGGCGAAGTATCCGTCATGAACCTGCCCGAGAGGGGCCGGCCCCACGTGGTTCTTCTCGCCCAGTACAACCGTGTTCTCGTTGGTACCGACCAGTTCGAGAGCTTCGAACGGTGGTTGTGGGGAAAGCCGGACGGTTCCGAGTGGGAGGAGATCTCCCTGTACGAGGGAATGCCCAAGAAATTGCACGTGCCTTTCCTGGGGGATGTCCACATCAAGCCTTCCGTCGTGACGCTGTTGCGCAGGGAATTGCTGAACCGTCTTTCGCCGCCGGGGAATCACGATGCGGCGGCGGCGTTGGTGCGCGATGCGTTGCAGGAGGATTCCACCTGTGTTCTCGCGCCGTTGCTGAAAGACGAAGAAACCTTTCGGGAGATGGTGGAAGAGGACGTGATCCTTCGGGCTGCATATTGGGGTTTTCGTATGGGGTTGCTCTGGGGTGGTCCTGAAATGATTCTCCGCATCAAAATGTGGGTTCGTCTTGCCCGGCTCTCTTTTGATTCCGCACTCCGTTTCCCGCGCATGTGGTTTTTCCTCACGGGACAGCCGGATGAAACTTCCGTGACGGACCTTCTGGGGATCGGTTTCTCCGGAGAGCAGCTTCGTTCCCTGGACGGGGAGGATGGAAATCCTGTCTTGCTCAAGGGGCCCGGAGGCTACCTGATTCAGGCTTGGCACAACGGGTTGGGGCGGAGCGGCAAGGAGGAGCATGTCCCTCTTCGTGTATGGCTCTATCTCACTGTCTCCATGTGGGATGACCTGAGAGGGAAAAAGGGCCTGTCTCTTCGGGAAATGGTCTTCGCCGCCTGGGGTTTTCTGGAGGCGACCGATGCGTGGGAGCGGATGAGAATCTATGGTGGGACGTCTCTCGTGACAGGTCTTTCTCCTGTATAGAGAAAAAGCACTTCCGTGGAGAAGAAACGATGATGTGCTTTCGGGCCTGTGCAATACGTGAACAATTGCACACAGGGGGAGGCTTGTCTCTGCGGAGAAAACGTTGTACTATACTTAGCGGAACGCCAGTTACGAAACGATTACTTGAAACAGAGTGAAGCGGATACGGATGCAGAAAATATGTTTCGGGGAGGTTGCGGTGTGCTGGAACGGATAGCCCGAGTGCGCCAAATTCTCAAGGAACGGCCTGTCATTCCGGCAATACGGACCGGACGGGACATCACGAGGCTTTTCAAAGGTGCGCCGCGGTGCGTTTTCGTTTTGGAAAGTTCGATCCTTGACCTCCAGAAAAACGTTGCTCAGTTGTCCGAAGCGGGACATGTCGTTTTCGTCCACGTGGATTTGGTGGAAGGGCTGAAAACGGATTCTGCGGGGATTCATTATCTGGTTGATACGATTGCCCCGCATGGGGTCATCAGCACGCATCGAACTGTTCTTGAATGGGCGAAGAAAGCGGGTTTATTGCGGGTGCTCCGCGTGTTTCTCCTTGATTCGGAGGCTTTGCGCAAAGGACGTGACTTGGCTGCACAGAGCATGCCTGATTTTGTCGAAGTCCTTCCGGCATTGAGTGTTCCGCTTTTACCGGAGCGTATGCTCAAGGACATGGCAGTTCCTCTTATTGCCGGGGGGCTCGTTACGGAGATCGGTGAGGTGCACAGCATTCTCAAACGCGGTGCCGTAGGAGTTTCGACAAGCCAAAGCGTGTTGTGGTGAGGTTTTTCTTGGATTCTGAAGGAGCGCGGTTCTTTCACTTGGCCGGGGGGAGCTGTTATGTCCGGCGAGAGTGGGTCGACCGGAGATCACAGTAGAAAAAGTTTTGATGATTTTGTTTGCGACGGCCCTCTAGAGAGAAAAGAGAGCAGGCGCCGGTCAGATGACCGTGTTGCGTGCTCTCTTTTTTATTCTTGTTTAATTATTAATTTTTTATAAAGGGGCGAAGGGGGGTGTATGCGAGGAAGACTGCGCCGTCACCGGAGTGTTGCGACTGATCGATTTCCGATCAAGTAAAGGAGGGGTACTCGTATGTGGAAGCGCATTATCGTCGGTGCGTTCGGTGGTGCCTTTGCGGGCGTGGGTGTCTTTGTCATCTGGCCTTCAGTGCTCTATCATCTCAATTGGTGGGGCGGCTTCTTCGCCGCCGGTACGATCATTCCGATCGCTTGGTTCATTAATCATTTCTGCGGCGCGATTCCCAACGATCCCGAGGGGTCCTGGGTGGATATGGCCTTTCCCATCGGACTGTCCGCCATATTCGGCGGCATCGTCCAGGTCACCAAGGATGGCCCCGTCCGGGCTGCCCAGGGGATCTTCACCGGCGGCGATTTCCTTCCCTCCATGCAGACGCTCGCCGTTCAGTTCGTCGGCGCCTGCATCGGCGGACTCCTGGCCTACTGGCTCCTGAGCGCCGGCAAGAAGGAGGCGTAGAACGATGACTGGTTGGACCACTGCAAACATCCTCTCGACTCTCTTTGGTGCGGCGCTCTTCCCCTTCATGATCGCCGTGGCCTGGGGAAAGATGGTCGAAGTGTTCGGCGCCGCGGGCGGCTGGGTCGCCGGATTCTGGATTGTCGGCGTCTCCTGGCTTCTCAATCACGGGCTCGGATTGCACCATCAGGCGGGTGATGTGTGGATCGACATGGCCATGGCTGCCTTCGTCGGTCTCTTCGTTCAAAGCACGCTGGCGGGTGGAAAGCCCGGCAAGGCGGTGCCCGCGCTCATTTCGGGCGTTCTCGGCGGTCTTCTCGGCGGTCTGATTCTCTCGATCATGGCATAATCCACTTCATGGCGGAAACTTTGTTTCCGCCATGAAGTCTTTTTGGAGCAGATACAATCCGGAAAAATCAACCGAATGAAAGGTGGGCGCACCACATGAAGAAACTCATGAACAAGGTGGATGACATTGTTGTCGAATCCCTGGCGGGACTCGAGGCTGCCCATTGTGATCTCGTGAAGCTCCATCCTTCCATCAAGGCGGTTCTTCGGGCCGATGCTCCCAACTGTAAGGTTGCGGTCATCTCCGGAGGCGGCAGCGGTCACGAACCACTCCACGGCGGTTTTGTGGGGTTCGGCATGCTTGATGCGGCCTGCCCGGGCGAAGTCTTCACCTCCCCCACGCCGGATCAGATGTACGAGGCGGCAAAGGCGGTTCAGGGTGGCAAGGGTGTTCTTTTCATCGTCAAGAATTATACCGGCGACGTCATGAATTTCCAGATGGCTGCGGACATGCTCGCGGGTGAGGGAATCCCCGTCGACCAGGTCGTCATCGACGATGACGTGGCTGTCCAGGATTCTCTCTACACTGCGGGACGTCGCGGCGTGGGCGGGACCGTGCTCGCCGAGAAGATCGTCGGGGCCATGGCGGAACTCGGTGCATCCCTCGACGAAGTGAAAGCCGTTTGCGAGAAGGTGAATGCCAACGTGCGCACCATGGGTATGGCGTTGACCTCCTGTGCCGTTCCGGCTGCGGGCAAGCCGACTTTCGATCTTCCCGAGGACGAGATGGAGATCGGCATCGGTATTCATGGAGAGCCCGGCCGGAAGCGGATGAAGATTATGTCCGCCAAGGAGATCGTGGAGATGATGGCTGGTGCGATCGTGAACGACCTCCCCTTCTCCGAGGGCGATGAAGTGGTGGCATTCGTCAACGGAATGGGCGGAACACCTCTCATTGAACTCTATCTCCTGTACAACGATCTCGTGAAGTTCCTCGATGCGAAGAAAATCCGCATTGCCCGGAAACTTGTGGGGAATTACATCACGAGCTTGGAAATGCAAGGATTCTCCATCACATTGCTCAAGCTCGACAGCCAGCTCAAGGCGCTTTGGGATTATCCCGTTCACACGCCGGCCCTTCGTTGGGGAAAGTAGGTCCTTTGGATGCCCATGAACGTCGAGCAGGCGCGTAAGGTTTTCGAGCGCGTAACGGAAGCCATCATCTCGCACAAGGAATACTTGACGGAGCTCGACTCGGCCATTGGTGATGCCGACCACGGCATCAACATGAGTCGTGGATTTACGAAAGCTCAAGAAAAAATCAAGGCGGGGGCTTACACGGAGGTCGGTGGTGTTTTCAAGGATGTGGCCATGACGCTCATGGGTTCCGTCGGCGGCGCCTCGGGACCACTCTATGGAACTCTGTTCATGCGCATGTCCATGAAATTCGGGACGAAGCAGGAAGTGGACAGCGCCGATTTCGTGGAGGCTTTCGAAGAGGGATTGAAAGGAATTCTTGCTCTCGGCAAGGCGCAACTCGAGGACAAGACCATGGTGGATGCGTTGACACCGGCGCTGGAAGCCATGAAAGCCGCCGCGTCGAATGGCGAGGATCTCCCGGCGGTTCTCGAAAAAGGGATCGCTTCCGCCGAAGAAGGCATGAAGCGCACCATTCCCCTTGTGGCGAAAAAGGGCCGCGCCAGCTATTTGGGAGAACGTTCCGCAGGACATCAGGATCCCGGAGCCACTTCTACGTTTCTCATCCTTTCGGCAATGCTCGAAGGTCTGCGGGGGTAGAGGCGTGATCGGCATTTGCGTCGTCTCTCATAGTGCCAAGGCGGCGGAAGGTATCGCGGAGATCGCTTCGCAGATGAGCGGTGGCATTGTCCCCGTTCGTGCCGTTGGCGGGACCGAGGAGGGTGGTTTGGGAACCTCCGTGCCGGGTATTGTCGAGGCCCTCGGGGGACTGCTGGAAAAAGCGGAGGGAGTCGTTCTCGTTCCTGATTTGGGGAGCGCCGTTCTTTCCGCCCGGTCCGCCTTGGAGTTCCTCGGTGACGATGCCAAGAAAGTGCTCATCGTCGATGCACCTGTTCTGGAAGGCGCGATGATGGCGAGTGTGGAAGCCAGCATCGGCTCTTCTTTGGAGCGCGTCGCTCAGGTTGCCGGGGAGGCACGCCTGCTCAGCAAGCTTTCCCGGTAAATTGCGGTGTTTGTGTCTGTGGGAATTAGGGTCGGGAAATTCGTGGACAACAGAAGAAGAGGAGGAGATGTGCGGTGACGGAGAAGAAATATGTCGTGGCCATTGACCAGGGAACGACGAGCACTCGCTGCATGGTGTTCGATTCCAAGGGACTGCCCGTTTGCTCCGACCAGATGGAACATGCGCAGATTTATCCGAAGCCCGGTTGGGTTGAGCATGATGCCATGGAAATCTGGTCCCGCACGCAGGATGTCATTCGCGGCGCGTTGAAAAAAGGCAAGATCGACCCCGAGGAGATCGCGTCCATCGGCGTCACGAATCAGCGCGAAACTACCGTTGTTTGGGAGAAGGCCACGGGGAAACCCATTTACAATGCCATCGTCTGGCAGTGTATGCGGACCCAGGAGTTCTGCGAGGAATGGAAGAACACTCCCGGATGGGGTCAGGACATTACCGGTTGCGGGAAGGTGAAGGATCACACGGGCTTGCTTATCAGCCCCTATTTCTCGGGAACCAAGATCAAATGGATCCTCGACCACGTACCGGGTTCCCGCGAGAAAGCCGCGAAGGGCGAACTGCTCTTCGGCAACATCGACACATGGGTCATCTGGAACATCACCGGCGGCCCCAACGGCGGTGTTCATGTCACCGACGTGTCCAACGCGTCCAGAACCCTTCTCATGAACATCGAGACCCTCAAGTGGGACGAGGAGATGGCCAAGTTCCTCGACGTTCCTCTTGCCATGCTGCCCCAGATCAAGCCGTCGAGTTTCGTTTACGGCAGCACGAAGAAGGACGGTCCCTTCGGCGCCGAGATTCCCGTGGCGGGAGACCTGGGCGACCAGCAGGCCGCTCTCTTCGGTCAGGCCTGTTTCGGCAAGGGCGATGCGAAGAACACCTACGGAACGGGTTGTTTCATGCTCATGAATATCGGAGAAACTCCCACACCGTCGAAAAACGGACTGCTCACGACAGCCGGTTACAGCCTCGCCGAGGGTAAGTGCACCTATGCTCTCGAAGGGTCCATCGCCATCACCGGCGCGGCTGTACAGTGGCTCCGGGATAATCTGCGGCTCTTCGACGACGCACCCGACAGCGAGCATTTCGCCCGCAAGGTCGATGACTGCGGCGGTATCTATTTCGTTCCCGCGTTCTCCGGGCTCTATGCACCCTATTGGGATATGAGCGCTCGCGGGGCGATTGTCGGCCTGACGCGCTATATTCGAAAAGAGCACATTATCCGCGCGACGCTGGAGAGCATCTGCTACCAGACCAGAGATGTTCTCGAAGCCATGAACAAGGATTCCGGTGTCGAGCTTTCCGCGCTGAAGGTTGACGGTGGCGCGGTGAAGAATAATCTGCTCATGCAGATGCAGGCGGATATCCTGGGTGTCACGGTGGATCGTCCCGTGGTGAACGAAACCACTGCTCTCGGTGCTGCCTATGCGGCAGGTCTTGCGGTCGGCTTCTGGAAGAGCACGGATGAATTGAAGCACCATTGGGCGAGTGATCGCCAGTTCAATGCTCTCATGGAGGCGGGAAGGCGGGAGGGCCAGTACAAAGGCTGGAAAAAGGCCGTCGAAAAATCCAAGGGGTGGACGGAATAGTCCTTAGCCTGTATGTAACGCCTGTATAAAAGACATTCCTATCGAATACGTGCGATCAGAGAGCGAGAGGGTGCACGCAGAAGTTGCGTGCACCCTCTCGCTCGTACTTTCTCTCCGAAAATGCGGAATCAAAAATGGGGGCGGTGGAAGTGATTCAAAGGCTCTTCGATGTGATCATCATCGGAGCCGGCATCGTAGGGGCGGCGCTGGCCAGGGAGCTTTCGGCGTATGCGATGCGCGTCGCGGTGTTGGACAAGGCTGCGGAAATTCCTTCCGGGGCGAGTCGGGCGAACAGTGCCATGATTCATGCCGGTTATGACGATAAACCGGGAACACAGAAGGCGCGATTCTGTCCTTCCGGGAACAGACGCTTTCACGAACTGCAGGGACCGCTCGACTTCACCCTTCGGGAATGTGGTTCCTACGTCTGCGCCTTCGAAGAGGACGAGATCCGGCATCTGGATGTTCTGCTGGATCAGGGGAAAAGGAACGGTGTTCCCGGAATGGAGATCATTTCCGGCGATACGCTGCGTGACAAAGAGCCTCATGCGAGCCGCGAGATCCGGGCGGCGCTCTGGGCGCCGAGCGGAGCAATCGTGAACAAC
>NZ_JARKPW010000223.1:0-4859 GCF_029975095.1 Aminiphilus sp. | reverse complement strand
AAATCGGCGGATTGCCCAAGGAGGAGGAGCGTCGACAATGGCGGGAGAATTGCTGTCGAAGTTCGTAAACAGTTTCGGGGCTGGATTGGTCTCCGTGAGCCAGACTCTGGGTGTCACCGTGTCTCTCGTGAAGACGCAGGTGACGCAAGGGGTCAATGCTCCGGGAAGCCGTGTTGCGGCGTTGGTGGGGCTTGTCGGAGGAGGGGTGCACGGCACGGCGGCGCTCATGGTGGACGCGCAGGGATTTGCGAGTTATGTGAATGCCATGTCCGGAGGTATGATTCCCCCGGATCTGGAGGACAACGTGGCGCTGAGTGTCGTGGGAGAGCTGACGAACATGGTGAGCGGTCAGACGCTGATGAAGCTTGACATAGAAGGGATGGATCTGACCCCTCCCCAGATCATCGCGGGGGAGAACATCAAGGCCGTACCTCCGCAGAAGCCCGGTATCGTTTCCTTCACGCTTCCTTTCCAGGTAGCCCCCCAGGGGAACATCTACCTGGTGGTATCCCTGCACAGTTGATGCGCTTGTGCTTGCCCCGAGCGTTCGGAAAAAAGTAAGGATGTGACCGCCGGTGGAGAGAGTTCTCAAGGTCTACATGGAGCGCCCGGGTTTCGGTGTGGGATGCTGTCCCATCGAATACGGGAGGATTGAGATGGAATCCTTCCCTATGGCATTGGAAATGCGTCGCGTGGGGGAATTGCTCCGGAATGTGAGAGATCACTTCGGCGAATCCGTGCGCCTGGAACTGATTGATCCGAGGAATGTCATCGCCCTGAAAGACGTGTTCCGATTTCGCATACGAAGCACGGAAGTAGTGTGGATCCTCGATGGAAAACTGTTGCTCCGAGGCATTCCTTCGTCCTGGGACGATCTCCGTCGTTCTCTTGATGCTGCCTTGGGGACCGGGAACGAATAGGAAAAAGGGTGGGGTGAGGCGATGGCACAAGGCCGCAGGGCATCGTTTCGCCCCATGGTTTTTCTCCGCAGCGACCATTGCCGGAGAGTACCCGGAACCGCGACAGCACGTAATGACGTGTGCGGAAGACGCACATGTTCATCGATCCACCGCAGCGTGCCTTTGTAGTCGTCGCCTTTCCTCGATTCGAGAGCGTGGGAGCATTTTCCCCCCGGTGTGCCGGAACGGGCGTTCCGCGCAATGTTCCCAAAGGGATGGAAGGAGACGTATAATCGCGTGGCGAGCTGTTTCTGGCGAAAAAGGGGTCGCATTATTTCGATCTGGGAGGAGACGGAACGATGACGTTGCGTGCGCGCTTGGTTTTTCTCGGAATCGGGGTGCTCGTTGCGGTGGGTCTCATGGCGGGTATGGCTTACGTGGGTGCCCGGAACATTCTCTCGGAAGAACTGGAAGTCTCGGGGAAAAACGGTGCGTCCATGGCGGTCATCTCCGTGGCCAATTGGCTGAACGGAAAAGAGCAGGTTGTGGCCAACGCTGCGGAGAACGTGGGATACATGTGGCAGAAATTCGGCGTGACGTCCACCATGCTCCTCCCCTACATGGAATTGCTCACCGAGACCAACAAATCCGCCGGATTCATGGATATCTATCTCGGTTTTCCCAACGGAAAGTTTGTGGATGGATCGGGGTGGATTCCTCCGGGAAATTTCGACTCTCGCACGCGTCCCTGGTACCAGAAGGCGGTGGAGGCAAAGAAGACCGTTTATGTCGATCCCTATGTGGACGCCAACACGGGAAAGGTCATTCTTACCATCGCAACGCCGGTTCTGGCCGCAGACGGGTCGTTGATCGGCGTTGTGGGCGCCGACATTGACCTCGACACGTTGGTCTCCCTTGTGGTGGAGCAGAAGATCAGCGGTTCCGGATACGGTTTTCTCGTCAATCAGGAAGGACTGATCATCGCCCATCCGAACGAAGAGGTTCGCCTCAAGGTCCGCATTACGGAACACTCCGACACGGTCGCCCCGGAACTTGCCGAATTGGGCAGACGCATGACCGGAGGGGAGAATGGCTCGGGGGCCTACATGCAGGCAGGTGAACGCAAGCGGCTTTATTTCGGGCCTCTCCCTTCGGGATGGAGTCTTGGCCTTTCCGTTCCCGAGGAAGGACTTTTCGCTCCCATCGGCGCGCTCGGAAAACGACAGATTCTGGTTGCCCTTGCGGCGTCTCTTCTGCTCGGTGCGTGGATCTTTTTTGTCGTGCGCGGTATCATCCGCCCTGTCAAAGTGCTTCTCGAAACTGCCGACGCGGTGCGTGCCGGTGATCTCACGTCAGCGGCGGACATGTGCGGAGGAGACGAACTCTGCATGGTCGGTGCCGCTCTGGATGGGATCATTCAGGGACAGCGGGAAATTTTCCTTTCTCTCCGGTCCGAGACGAACCGCCTCGAAAAAGAAGCCGAAATGCTCGATACCGTGGCGGACGACACGGACAAGATAATCCGGGCGGTGGAAGAGAAGATCGTGGCCCTTCAGGCCCTCGCGGACGAGAACGCTCAGGCGGTGGAATCCGCCAATGCGGGGATCGAAGAGGTCGCATCGAGCGCCCAGGGGGCTGCCCAGGCCTCGTCAGAGGCGTCGCATCACGCGGAGACGCTCCGGAGTGACGCGGAGAAAGCCGGAGAGATCACTCGTTCCACGACCCGCCGGGTTGCGGAAATGTCCGATGCGTTCAAGGATGTGGCCGAGGCGGTCGCACGTCTTCATGCCCAGGCGGGCGAGATCGGAAGTATCGTGGCGAGCATCGCGGGCATTGCGGATCAAACCAATCTCCTGGCGCTCAACGCCGCCATCGAGGCGGCCCGGGCCGGAGAGGCGGGAAGAGGCTTCGCCGTTGTTGCGGAGGAAGTGCGCAAGCTTGCCGAGGAAAGCAACCTGGCGGCCCGGAAGATCGGAGACCTCGCCAAGGGAATCATGGGTGGGACGGACAGGGCTGTTCAGTCCGCGGACAGGGGCGTTTCACTTGCCGCTCAGGGACGGCAGGACAGTGCTGTCATGGAGGACCGCATTGCAGCGGTTCTTGGCGCCATTTCCGCCATCGGTGACCAGATTCAGAACGTGGCGGCCACGGCGCAGGAGCAATCCGCCGGTGCCCAGGAAATGGCGGCTTCCATAGATCGCCTGGCGCATGGCGCCTCGCGAACGAAGGAAGAGGCCCTGACGATCAGGAACGTGGTTACCGACGTGGTGCAAAGCAGCGGAGAACTGCGCTCCGCCGCGGAAGAACTGAGCGGAATCGCCCGGGAATTTCAGGAGCACCTCAGAAGATATCGCCTCGACGGAGGAACGAAGGAAACGCTTTCCCTCAGAGGCTGATGAGGCAAGGATCCACTTCTGGCCGGAAAGACATGGAAAGAGATGACGCGAAGGTAGGTGGAGGTCATGGAGGACCAGGAAGAAAAATTGTCCTATCTGCAGCATCTTCTTTCGTACGTGATCGGTGTTCGCCGGGAGGAAGTGGAAACCCTGGTGCAGCGTTACATGGAATCCGGAGGAGGCGCGGATCCAGCGCAGCTGTTTGCCTTTCTTACGGCGAACGGCAGACAGTACATGGTTTTCTGGTGTGCCTTTCCCCATACGGACCAGATCAGCATCCTTCTCGGTGCCGTGTTGGCGCCGGACAAACGCGTTCTCTGGTGGAGCATCGCGCCGGTTCCCTACAACAAGGGAAGCGGCGCACTTCGTGTCTGGAACCGGGTCCTCGAGTTGGTTTCAGGGATGGGAACTCATGGGACTCCCAAGGTCTCCGAGGGGGATTGGTGGGCTGCGGAACAATTGGCCAGACAGTGCGGGGGGTTTCTTCCCGAGATGATCGGTCTGATGCTGGGTGAACTGGAACTGGCGACGGGAGGATTTTCGAATTCTTCCGGTGCGAACCGCCAGTTTTTCGAGGACTCCAATGCGTTGCGCGGTGCATCGGTTCACGTGGAGAAACGTATGCGCGAGGCGATTGGTCGTAACATTTCCCTGAGCGTGCTCAGAGTCATGATGGTTTCCCTGCCGGAGCTGAGAGACCTTGGATTGGAGATCCAGCCCCTTCAAAACGCTCTCGACGGCTATGTGGACAGCGCTCTCGGCGAAGAGCGACGAGAGGAGGAAACCGAGGAAAACAGACCTGCCGAAGAGGGGGCCGCCTCGGTCATCCTTCCGGAGGCCGGCGTGCGCCTTCTCGACCCCGTGGTGGATCCCGTGAACGGTGTTCCTCTCTCGGATGTCTACCCCGGTGACGTGCTTCTGCTCGAACGACGGGGTTTTCCCAAAGTGCCGGGCCGAGTGTACATGATTCGCGTTCTCAAAAACGGACAGTACGAAATCTACGGGCGGGTCGAGGGGGAGGAAACCTTCTTCCGTTCCGTTGTTCACGGCGACATCAAAGTAGAACTTGCCGATGGAGCGGCAAGCGGACCTCGAACAGGCCTCTCCGGGATCACCCGGCTGTTCTGGGGAGTTCTCGTCCTGGGACTGGTCGCGGTATTTCTCCTCCTCTTTTTTCTCTGGCGGTGAGTCCGGAGTGCGTCAGTCCATGTAGCGCCCGCCGTTGACATCAAGCACCTCGCCGTTCACGTACCGGTTTTCGAGAAGGAAAAGAATTGCAGCGGCGATTTCCGCGGGGTGCGCAATGCGCCCCATGGGGGAGAGCTCTCGGAGCCGCTCCCTGGTTTCGTCGTCAAGCATGCCGGTGTCCACTGGACCCGGAGCCACCGCGTTGGCCCGGACTCCCAGATGGAGCAGTTCCTGAGCAAGATGGAAGGTGAAGCCGAGAAGCCCCGCCTTGCTCGCCGCATAGTGGACTCACATGGTCCCCCCGATTTTTCCGGCGATGCTGCTTACGTTGACGATACACGCCCCTTCCCTCCCCATCAGGTAGGGCAGGATGCAC
>NZ_JARKPW010000131.1:0-25149 GCF_029975095.1 Aminiphilus sp. | reverse complement strand
ATCCACGACATCTGCGGCCTGCTCGAACACGCGGGCGTGAAGGTTTTCCCCGTCCCCATGGCTTCCGATAGTTTCTTCGGCCTCTCTGTGGGCGAGGAGGACGGCGGGCCGGCGGTGGTGGTGAACGTATGGGAGCGGATTTCGGTGGAAAGGCGCATTTTCAGCGCCGCCCATGAACTCGGTCACCTCATGTTGCATCCCGACGCCTACGACGTCACCAAGGTCGATGAGAGCAAGGAGGAAGAACAGGAAGCCGACCGTTTCGCCGGGCATTTTCTGATGCCGAATGAGGGGTTCCGCAAGGAATGGAATGAAGCTGCCGGATTGCACTTCGTCGACAGGGTCTTCAAGGTCAAGCGCATTTTCCGGGTCAGTTATAAAACCGTTCTCTCGCGTCTCCTGGAAGAAGGGGCCGTGGACAAGTCCATCTGGATGAAATTCAACATGGCCTATCAGCAACACTTCAACCGGAAGCTTTCCTTCAAAGAAGAACCAATGGGCATCGATCCGGCGGAGCCGTTCGGGATGCAAAGGTTCGATTTCTACGAAGACCGATTCAAACGCCTGACCAGGGAAGCGGTGGAAAAAGACAAAATATCGCTCAGCCGCGGCGCGGAGATGCTTCGGATCGGCATTGAGGAGATGCAGGACCTGCTCCAGAATTGGGAGGTCATTCTGTGACACGCCGCCCGGCTCCCCGCAAGTTGATGATCATGGACGCATGCGTGCTGATCGATTTCATCAAGGCGGAGCGGGCCGTGCTGGAACTCGTGGTGAAACATATCGGTCCGTTGCACGTGACCAGCCCGGTCGTGGAGGAGGTTAACGAAATCGATGATGAAAACGAACTGGTAGCCCTCGGACTGATCATTATCGAGCCGGAAATCGAAGATGCGTATGCCGCCGGCGGCCGATCCGGACCGTTATCGTTCGAGGACTGGCTATGCCTGTTAACGGCCAAACGGCATGGTTTTACCTGCGTGACCAACGACAAGAATTTACGGAAGTTTTGCAAACAGGAAGAGGTTTCGTTGCTGTGGGGGCTTGAGCTTGTGGCAGAACTGCACAAGGTCGGCGGAATCACCGGCAAAGAGGCGGAGGTTTTTGCTAAAACCGTTAGACAGTTGAATCCCACGCACATCACCGAGAAGATCATCTCGGGTTTTGCGGACCTCATTCGGCGGCAGGAAGAATCCAGATCCCGGACCTGACAGCTCGGGCGTTCCCGAGGCTCTGCGGAGGCGTTCTTCGTGAAGGTTGAAAAAAGGCGGGGAAATCGCGCCTCCGCATCTTTTTGTTTCCCCCGGAGACACGGCTTCGGCTTCGTCTGTTGTACTTTTTCCTGCACGTCTTTATTGAAAAAACAAAAAAGAGAGGCATTATGGGTATATGGACTCCCAAGCGATCCCGGTTTTCCAGGGAGACCTAGCAAGAGCCGGACGCTTGCGGCGCAACAATTTACCAGAGGTGCCGAAGAGTTGCACGCCCCCCGGCACCCCCTAGGCCGTGTTTCCAAATCAACGTAACCAGATCATGCAGGAAGCGATATGGATCATAGCAAGGAACGTACGGGCAAGTTTTTCGAAGCGGGACGAAATTCTGCGATAGTGCTTGATTTTGTTGAAGAACACTTCAACCAGAGGCCTCTCGCAGTATATGTGAAAATCGTACTCTCTGGGTTTCTTCCGATTCGATCGCGATGGTATTACGGCGATGCTTCCGCGTCGTTCGATCTGACCCACAAATTCGTCGCTGTCGTAGCCCTTGTCTCCAAGAACGTATTGGGCCTGTACATCACAGCTGTCGAGAAGCTCCGGAGCCGCAGCGATATCCGAAACGTTGCCTCCGGTCAGATGAAACCGGAGTGGATTGCCCAGGGCATCTACAAGAGCGTGGATTTTTGTGGAGAATCCACCCCGAGACCGGCGGAGCGCCTGTTGTGCCTGCCCCCCTTGCTCCCGCGGCATACTGATGGGCACGGATGGCGGTACTGTCAATCATCAGTGATCTTGCCCACCAATCGTGGACACCGAGCTAAGCGGCAAATTTCGCCTCGAAGGATTCGGGGCTCAGGTATCCGATGGAACTGGAACGACGGATGCGATTGTAGTTGACGGCAATGTACTCGAAGACCGTCCGGCGCATGGCTTCTCGCGTCTGGAACCGGTTGCCGTGGATGACTTCGACCTTGAGCGAGGAAAAGAAGCTTTCGGCGCAGGTGTCGTCGAAGCAGCCCGCCTTGCTGCTCATGCTGCAAATCAGGTCGTGCCGCGTCAACAGCGCCTGGTACTGAGCGGAACAGTACTGACTTCCGCGATCGGAATGGACGATGACGCCACGAGACACCCCTCTCCGCCACAAGGCCATCTGGTTTTGTCAATGCAAATTTGATCACCAGGGACAGCCGAATTTTGACCACCCCGGTCATTCTTCCGCGGGCGGCGTTTCAAGCCGATGCGCCCGGATTCGCTTTTTCTTCAGGCTCTTGAAGAACCGCTCCGCGATTCCGTTCTGCACTTGCTGAGGCGAAGAAAAGTCCCGATCAGCCCTGCGAAATATCCGACTGAAACCGAAGCTGGTCACATCTTCTTCGCGAGTTCCCGGAAAATGCGTTCCGCCGCGACGAGGGTCTCGTCGAGGATCGCTTCGTCGTGGGCGGTGGAGACGAAGAGCGCCTCGAAGGCGGAGGGGGCGAAGAGGTGCCCCTCCTCGACCATGGCGGCGAAGAACGCAGGGTACAGGTCTCCCCGGGTGCGCTTCACCTCGTCGAGGGTGGCGGGAACCGCGGAGGCGAAGAACATGCCCAGCACGGAGCCGAGTCGCGTCACCACAAGGGGGAAGTGCGCCGCCTTCGCTGCGTCCGCGAGTCCTGCGGCAAAACGGGACGCCCTTGCTTCAAGCACTCGGTACGTCTCGGGGCGTTCGAGCACCGAGAGGGTGGCGATGCCCGCCGCCATGGCGAGGGGATTGCCCGCGAGGGTCCCCGCCTGGTAGACCGGGCCGACCGGGGCGAGTTTTTCCATGATCTCTCGGCGTCCGCCGAAGGCTCCCACGGGCAGCCCGCCGCCGATGATCTTGCCGAGGCAGGTCAGGTCGGGAACGAGAGAGAGGCGTTGCTGTACGCCCCCCTCGGGAACGCGGAATCCCGTGATCACCTCGTCGAAGATGAGAAGGCTTCCGGACGTGGCCGTGATCTCCCGCAGGGATTCGAGGAACCCCTCCCGGGGCGGCACGAGGCCCATATTGCCCGCCCAGGGTTCCACGATGACCGCGGCGATATCCTTTGCGTGCTCGGCAAAGCAGCGTTTCACCGCGTCGATGTCGTTGTAGGGAAGGACCATCGTGCAGGACGCCACGTCCTCGGGAATGCCCGGACTGTCCGGGCAGCCCAGGGTGAGGGCGCCGCTTCCGGCGGCGACGAGAAAGGCGTCGGCGTGGCCGTGGTAGCAGCCGGAGAACTTCACCGCGAGCTTCCGTCCCGTGAACCCCCGGGCGACCCGGAGGGCCGTCATGGTCGCTTCCGTACCGGAGTTGACGAAGCGGATCAGCTCCATGGAGGGAAAGCGTGCCCGCACCTTCAGGGCAAGCTCGATCTCCAGCGGTGAGGGAGCACCGAAGGAGGGCGAATCCGCGGCGGCCCGCACCACCGCCGCCACTACTTCCGGGTGGGCGTGGCCGAGGATCAGGGGGCCCCAGCTGCACACATAGTCGGTATAGACGTTGCCTTCCACGTCCTCCAGCATCGCTCCCGCTCCCCGCAGAAAGAAGCGCGGTGTTCCTCCCACGGATCTCCAGGCCCGGACGGGACTGTTCACGCCTCCCACCAGCACCTCTCGTGCGGCGGCGAAGCATTCCGCATTCGTCTTCCGTTTCCGTTCCATTTCCGATTCCTCCTTAAGACGGATCGTTTCGCTTTTTGGCGTCGTAGTGTCAAGGGATCTCCGAAAAATGCGCCGCCGATCTCGAAGACGCGGCTGTGACCTGCGGTCGCCGGAGGGCGCATCCGACGGAAAGGGACGGAGCCGGCTCCCGATAGATTTCCGCCGCAGCGCGGCGTCCCTTCCTCGTCGGCGTTTCCTTTCGATTTCGGGAGTCCTTTTCCTGCGCTCAGAGCCCCCGGGCGATCAGCTCCTCCAGGCGTGTCATATCCAGATGGGTTGCCACGAAATCCGCCCAGGCGTCGTAACTTCTGTCCCGGAGTTCCCGCCCCGAGGGCGCCGTTTCTCCGGTTCCGCCGAGAGGGGCGAGCCCCTTGCGCCGCCGCAGCCAGTTGACGAAGGCCCGCCGGAAGAGCGGGTCGTCCGCCAGACCGTGGAGATAGCAGCCGAAGACCGTGCCCTCAGGCCGAGCCGCGCCGTCCGCCTCCAGGATCTCGCTGCCTCCTCGGGCGATGAGAGTGAGCAGGGGCGTGCCATCGCCGAAAGACGTCGCCGCAACGGGGATCGTGCGTCCCATGTGGATCTCGTAGCCCGAGATCTCCCGGTCCCGAAGGGCTTCCCACGGTCCCGGGGCCCAATCGTTCACCACCGCCCGGGCGGGGGCGGCGATCTTGGTTCCCTCGAAGAGGGTGCGCACCGGCAGCAGGCCGAGCCCCTCCATGCTTTCCGATCCCGATTCCTCCACGCCCCCCGGGTCGTCGATGCGCTCTCCCAGCATCTGGTAGCCCCCGCAGATGCCCCAGATGGGAATGCCCCGGTCGGCGGCATCCCGGAGAGCCGTGGCGAGGCCGCGCTGCCGAAGCCAGCGAAGGTCCGCCATGGTGGCTTTCGTCCCCGGCAGAACGATGCAGTCCGCGCCGTCCGTATCCCCGGGTGCGTCGGCGAAGACCACCCGGCAGCCGTCGTGCTCCAGGGCGTCGAAGTCGGTGAAGTTGGCGATGCGGGGAAGCTTGATCACCACAATGCGCAGGGGGCCGTCGCCGAAGGAGCGCAGTCCCAGGGAATCCTCTGCGGGGAGGCGGAGATGGGTCGCGTAGGGAAGCACTCCCAGAACGGGGCGCCCCGTGCGCGCTTCGAGAAAACGGCACCCCTCGTCGAAGAGGCTCGGATCTCCCCGGAACTTGTTGACCGCAAAGGCTTTGATCAGCGCGGCGTCCTTCTCGGGGAGCACCGCGAGGGTGCCCACCAGCGAGGCGAGCACGCCCCCACGTTCGATGTCCCCCACGAGGAGGACCGGCGCCTCCGCCTCCCGGGCGGTCCGGAGGTTCGTGAAGTCCGCGGCGTAGATGTTCATCTCCGCGGGGCTTCCCGCGCCCTCCAGGAGCAGCAGGTCGTACTCCTCCCGGAGAGCCGCCAGGGCACCGCGGGCGGTCTCCCAGGCGGTGGCCGCGTAGCCTTTTCCGTTCCTGCCGTGATAGTCCCGGGCGGAAAGCGTGGCGGCGGGGCGTCCCAAAAGCACCACCTGGCTCGTGCTGTCTCCCTGGGGTTTGAGGAGCACCGGATTGAAGCACACGTCCGGCTCCAGGCCGCAGGCCTCGGCCTGGAGGGCCTGGGCGACGCCCATTTCGCCTCCTCCCGGGGCGGTGTAAGCGTTGAGGGCCATGTTCTGGGCCTTGAAGGGCGCGACCCGTATGCCCTTTCGGAAGAAGTGGCGGCAAAGAGCGGTGACCAGAAGGCTCTTCCCCGCGTCGCTGGTGGTGCCGCAGACCATGAGTCCCTTTGCTGCCCGTGCGGTGCTCACGAGGAGGCCTCCTCCGCGGCCTGTTCGAGGCGCAGGTCCGAAAGAAGGGCGTTCAGACGGCGCAGCACTCGCTCCAGCCCCGGGAGGTCCGGTGATTCGAGCACCGCCACGTTACGTCCTCCTTCCCGCTGGGTCTCCAGCAGCTCCCGGATGCGACGCGCGCACGTTTCTCCCCAGGCGACGGGAACGGCACCGGGAGGAAGACCACCGAAGCGGTCCCACCATGCCTCGGCGAGGGCGGCGCTGCCGAAGACCACCGCGTGGAGCGGTGCCTGGCGCCACAGCTCCCGGTAGAGTTCCTCCCCCGGAAGAGGGCGGGGAACCATGCGGTAGGCGGCAAGCTCGAGAGGAACGCCTCCCGCTTGCCGGACGGCCTCCTCGGGAAGCGACGAGGCCCGTTCATTTCGGACGAAGGCCACCCGCTCGCCGGGGCGGATCAGGGAGCGCAGGAGTCGGGCCAGTCCTTCCGACGTGGGTTCCTCCGCCGTGGTGTCCGGTGGAAGGCCCTCCAGGGCGAGAGCCTTCGCAGTGCCCTCGCCGATGGCGGCGAGGCGGCCCCGAAGGCGGCGCAGGTCCGGAGCACAGCGTTTGAGCTGCGTCGCGCCCCGGGGGCTCGTGCAGACGATCCAGTCCGCCCGGGCGAGAAGGTCCGCCGCGCCTCGGAGAGGGCGTTCCTCCAGTTCGAGGAGGGGAATGCTGTAGGCGTCGGCGCCGAGCTGTTCCAGGCGCCGTGCGGTGTTCCAGGATTCGGGAGCGGGACGGCACACCGCCACCTGGAGACCTGAGAGGGGGCCGCGGAGAGGATGGAGAGCCATGCCGGCGGTGCCCCCCAGGACGAGCACGCTCGGGCTTCGCAGTGCGTTCCGCCGGGATGCCTCGATGAGTTCCCCGAAGGTTCCCGAGCGGAGCGTCGCCCTTCCCCAGCCTCCCCAGGTCACGCACGCTCCGGGCGTGACCGGCGTCACGCCGCCTGCTTCGAGAAACGGCGCTGCCTCGGCGAAGGAGGAGGCGCTCATGTAGAGACAGAGCGTTCCCGGAACGGCGCCGAGTTCCCGGAGGAAGTCCCGGCGCGGGTCTCCGGAATTTTCCCCATCGTCCGGCGTCGTCTCGGTGCCGCCGTTGCCGAGGCGTCCCGTGGCGAGGGTCACCGCGCCGGAAAGGCCCCGGTGGGTCGGCGGAAGTCCCGCTGCGGCGCAGCCGCCGAGAGCGGCGGTGATGCCCGGAACCGCGTCCCAGGTGAGCCCTGCTTCTTCCAGGGCAAGGGCCTCCTCGCCACCCCGTCCGAAGACGAAGGGATCACCTCCCTTGAGGCGCACCACCGAGGTGAGGCGTTTCCCCAGCTCCACCAGAAGGGCGTTGATCTCCTTCTGCGGAAGGGTGTGGTCGCTCTCGCGCTTGCCCGCGGGGTGGTACTCGCATTCCCTGGGGCAGAGCTGGAGCAGGTCCGGATGGATCAGGCGGTCGTAGACGACCGCCTCGGCGGTGCGGAGCAGTTCAGCTCCGCGGAGCGTGAGCCACGAGGGGGTGCCGCACCCTGCACCGACGAGATGGACGGTCATGGTCTCCTCTCCTTTCCCGGATGGTTCTCCCTGCCCGGAGGTCTCACGGGACATCCGCGGAAGGGGTCCGTTTTGCCGCCGCAACGAGGCGGCGGGCCAGGGGGTTTTCGGCCATGTTTTTCCAGAGACGTTTTCCCGCCTCTTCGGCTTCGGCGAGAGAGGCCACCTCAGTTTCCAGTTCCGCCGTTTCCCGGGCTTTTCCGCCTCCGTCGAGCAGTTCCGCCCGCAGATGCAGCACACCGCTTTCCCAGAGGCCGTGCACGCCCAGGGGGAGCACGCAGCCGCAGGCGAATTCCGTGAGAAAAGCCCGTTCAGCCGTCACCGCCAGCCGGGTGGGGAGGTGGTCCAGATCCCGAAGGAGCTGTTCCAGGGGCGTTCCCGCGCAGGTCTCCACGGCGACGGCTCCCTGTCCCGGAGCGGCAAGGAACGGAAGGGGAGCGCTTCCCCGGCGCAGCAGCTCCCGGTCGGGCTCGGAAAGCATGCTGCCTCCCCTTCCGTCCGGGCTGTTGTCGAGGCGGGAAAGCCCCGCCTCGGCGAGGATCGTCGCCGCCACCTGTCCCTCCCGGAGCTTGCGCAGACGGGTTTCCACGTTGCCCCGAAAAGGGACGACCTCCAGATCCGGGCGGAGGAAAAGGAGCTGTGCCCGACGGCGCAGACTCGACGTGCCCACTTTCGCTCCAGGCGGCAGCGCTTCGAGGGGCAGTCCGTCGAGGGTGAGCAGGAGATCCCGGGCGGATTCCCGGGGAAGCACTCCTGCGAGGACGAGTCTCGTTCCCCGGCGTTCGTCCCCGCCGAGCTTCGAGGGCACGTCCTTGAGGCTGTGCACCGCGCCGTCTCCCTCCCCCGCGAGGAGGCCCTCCTCCAGGGCCTTCACGAAGGCGCCGAAGCCACCGAAGGCGGAGAGAGGCGTCTTCTGGTCCCGGTCGCCGTGGGAGGTTACGGTGCGCACCTCCGTGCGGGCGCCCCGGGTGGCGAGGGCTGCCGCGGCCAGTTCCGCCTGGCGCAGGGCGAGGGGGCTTCCCCGGGAGAGGAGCACCAGCGGTTGTGCGTCGTTTCCGGAGTGACGTCCCGGATTTCCGGAATGCTCGGAACGGGGTGTCGCGAAAATGCCCTTTTCGCCCCGGGAGGCGGCTCCGCGTCCTTGCGAACCGTCGGAATGCGTCGTCTCTTCCGCCGGGCTGTCTCCGCCGGGTGTTTCACTCTCGGAGCGGGACATTCCTTCCTTTCGGGTCTCCTCCGTATCAAGACAGGCGAGGAGGTGTCGTTTGAGCCGCACCGCCTCGCAGGGATCGTCGCCTCCCGTGCCGATTCCGATGAAGCAGGGGCCGTGCCGGAATTGGGCCACCAGTGCCCAGTCTCCCTCGTCGGCGCAGGCGGCGCAGTTCACGAGACACCCCGCCTTCCGTGCCCAGGCGAGGGCCTGTTCGAGCGAAGTGCTCGCCCCATCCGCCTTCGTTTCGAGGGGAAGGGCCAGGAGAACGAGCCGGACGGCGGCGAAGTCCTCGGGGAGAACCGTGCGGCGAAGCCACCGGATCCGTCCTGCCGTGGCGAGTTCCCGCAGTTCCGGTGTCGCCTCGGGGGAGACGAGGATGACCTCGCACCCTGCGCCGAGGAGCGTGGCGATCTTCCGGGTACCCACACTGCCGCCTCCCACCATGAGAACGCGCTGTCTCCGCGTGTTCACCGACGCGAGGAGCGAGAAGGAACGTCCCGTCACGAGCGCCGCTCCGTTTCCGCCAAGAGGCGCCAGACCCTGTTCGTGTGGGATGTCCGGTTCGACAGAAGGGGGTGGAGCACTCCTTTCACGACGCTCCAGGCCATCGCCTCCAGGACCTCCGGATCGGCGCCGGTCTTCTTTGCCGTCCGTTCCACCCGGTCCCGCACCACCTGCTTCGCCCGCGCCAGGGCCAGGCGCCGGTAGGTGTCGCCGTAGATGCCCGAGAGTTCCTCCCAGAGCGCCCGAGCGGTGGCGTCCGCCTCCTGCTCCAGGCGGCGGAGTCCCTTGCGGTGGGTTTCCAGCAGGCGTCCGGCGTACTCCCGGAGATCGTCCACGGTGATGCGCACCGCCCCGCTTTGCGGAGCGGACTGGGGAATGCCCCCGAGGTCGAGAACCCAGGGAAGAGGACGGGGCTCTTCCCGGCGGCACTCCTCCGGGTTCCGCCTCTTGCCGGCGCCGAACGTTTCCGTTTCGCTTCCCCGCCAAAGCGGTTCCGGTGCGTCGGTACAGAGGAAAAGGCCGTCCACGCCTTCCGTCGCCTCGCGCCAGTTCTCCCAGGGGAGCAGCGGAAGGCCGAGCCGCTCCGCCACCTCCTCGCCTCGGCGGAGCGTGCGGTTGACGAGACAGACCTCGACCCGGCATGCCCGGAGAAGCCGCGCCGTCTCCTCTCCCATGGCGCCGGTGCCCACCACGAGGGCGCGCACCCGGGGCCAGCGGGGATGTTCCTTGAAGCGCTGCAGCATAAGGTAGGGAATGGATGGCGCCCTTCCGGGGGACCAGCAGGAGCGCAAGGTTCCCGCCAGGTGGAGCGCCCGCTGGAAAAGGCGGTGGAGCATGCGGCCGCAGCGCCGCTTGTCGTTCCCCTCGTAGCACTCCCGGAACTGGGCCACGATGTGCTCCTCCCCGACAGCGAGACTCTCCAGCCCCAGGAGAAGACGAAGAAGATGCCGCACCGCTTCCTCGTCCTCCAGATGCCGCACGCCGGGGACGAGCAGTTCCCGGGGCGGTTGCCCCCCCGAGGGGAGCACCAGGTACATTTCCGCCCGGTTGCAGGTGCGCAGGCGAAAGCACTCCCGGACGGCGGAACAGTCGATCTCCGGTATCCCGTCCGTCTCGTCGTCCGGGGCGTCGTCTGCGGCGGCAGCACGGACGTCTCCGTTACGGGATTCTCCCTCCGGATCGTCGCCGCAGGGAAAGGAAAGGTGCCGCAGTTGTGGAAGAACGGATTCGTCGCCGTTCATGCGGCTCCAGGTGCTCCATGCGGCGGCCCGCTCCTCGGCGGAGGCGTCGCGGTAATCCAGGACCAGACAGTGGAGAGAGCTCATTGTGCCTCACCTCGCCAGAAGAACAGGAATCGCCGCTCCCACAAGGGAGAGGAGCATGAGCGGAACCTGCGTTCCCGTGTGCCACACCAGGAGGGAGCGCACCAGATCCCGCGGAAAGAGCCCGAGCCAGTAGCCCACGTTCTGTCGGGCCGTCCGGGAGAAGGAGCCCAGGACGTTTCCCACCAGGAGGGCCAGCACTGCTTCCGCCGTCGTGAGTGTCTTCGTGGCGAGGCTTGCCTTGGCGGCGGCAAGGGCCACGTTGTTCTGAGCCAGGCTGCCCGCCACAACGGTCCATCCCGCCGGAGGCAGAAGGGGGAGCAGGTGTACGTGTTCCAGAAGAAACGCGTCCAGATAGGGCACGAGCACGAAGGCCAGTGCATAGAAACTCCACGCCCAGGGAAGTGTCCGTCCCAGAAGACGCAACAGCATCCGTCGGCGTTCCCCGGCGCTGACGAAGCGGCTCTTCCTTTCGTTCAGAGGGGCGGATTCTTCCATCTCCGGGGTGCCCTCGCCGTGCACCATCTCCGCGTGGCAAGCCTCCAAGGGTTTTTTCCCCCGCCGGAGCAGCAGCAGTACAAGAACGAAACGGGCACCGCTCCGGAGAAGAAGCACCCCAGAATAAATGGCTCCAGCTACTCCCGCGAGGCCCACCGCCACGGCGAAACTCGTCACCCAGCGCCGCAGATAACCCGGAAAAGCCAGAAGCAGCGTGCCGAGCACGGTGTCCCTCCGGGCGAGCCGCCCCTCCCGGAACGCCGCCGCGATCATGGCCGCTCCGGCGCGGGAGGAGCCGAGGCTCACCGCCAGCGCCGCTCCAAGGTCCGGAGAAAGGCCCCAGCGGGCAAGGCGGGGAAGCATCCTCCTGAAGAGACGATCCGCCACCTGAAAATGCAGGATCGCCTCACCGAGGGCCAATCCCAGGGCGACGTTCGCCGTGAGAAGCAGCTCTCCCCGCAGCAGGGCTCCCCAGTCCACGGAAAGGGATGTCACACGGAAGCACGCTCCCTCCAGAGCAGCACCAGGGAGAGATATTCCGAGCAGGGGGAGATGGCTGCCTCCCCCTGGAGAATGCGTTCTTCCGGAAGACCTCCCCGCTCGATGCGCACCATGTGTTTCCATGGCCCCGCGGCGGAGACCGTCCGTGCGAGGTCCTCCCCCAGGGCCGAGGGCTTGTAGAGTGCCGCCGTGTCGGCGGCTTCCAGAATGCGCCGCACCTCGTCGGCTCCTGCGGTGCAGGGAACCACCGCGAGCCGCTCCTCCGCGAGGGCCAGGAAGGACGAGAGGGCGCAGGCCGCGAAGGAGTGGGCGGAGATGCCGGGGACCAGTCGAAGTTCCAGCTCCGGCGCGAGGGGGCGCCAGGCCTCGAAGAGCCAGGCCACCGTGGCGTAGAGGGCCGCGTCGCCGAGGACGGGGAGCGCCGCGGCGCGTGCGCCCTCCCAGCGGGGGCGAAGCATCCGGAGCTGATCCTCCAGAAGGCGCCGTCGCTCCTCCTCGTCCCGGACCATGGGGAAGACCAGAGGCACCAGCTCGGGCAGAGGCGTGCTCCGCTGTGCCCAGGCGGCGGTGACGATGTCTCCGGCGATGCTCGCCCGTCCCTGCCGCGAGACGGGAACGAGGACCAGATCCGCCTCTTCGAGAAGCCGTAATGCCTTGAGCGTCACCAGTTCCGGATCTCCCGGACCGACGCCGATGCCGTACAGAATCATGAGATCGCTCCTCTTCGGTCGAAATGAGGTGTCGCAAAAACTTCCGCAAGGACCTTGCCGGCGGAAATCTCCAGGGCCCCGCGGCGATGTTCCCGTTTCCCCCGCTCCCGCTCCCTCATGCGGGAGAATGCGGACAGCGTCTTTTTTCGGAAGTGTTCCCGGATTTTTTCTCCTCCCACGACGCCAGCACTGCTTCGAGTTCCTCCAGGGAGGACACGGAGGGAACGTGCCCCGTTGTCGTGGAGGGGCGGTTCAAGAGCACCAGGGGCAAGCCGAGGTTGCGGCAGGCCTCGATCTTGTTGCGCAAGCCCCCCTCTTCGCCGGAATCCTTGGAGAGCATGCACGCCGCTCCGGCTTCAAGGAGAAGCGCCTCGTTGAGATGCACGCTTCCCGTTCCCCAGAGGGCGACGATCTCCTTCGGCTCCAGACCGGCTTTGCGGGCCGCGCAAAGGCTTTCCTCCGTGGGAAGCACCCGGGCGACCACGCGCCGGTTCTCCTTCCGAAGGAGCGGAACGATGCGGGGAAGCAACTTCACTCCTACCGCGAGGAAGAGGCATTCCCCGGGGCGCGTCACTCCCCAGAGAAGGGCGCATCCCTCCTCGGGTGAGTCCGCCCGGAGGAGAAAACGTGGCGGAAAGAGCCCCCTCTCCTCGCTCTCCTCCACAGAGCACATTGTCCGCTCGAAGACCACGAAGGGGAGTTCCTGTGCGGCCGCTGCTGCGGCGAGTTCCTCCGTGGCCGCCGTCGCGAAGGGGTGCGAGCAGTCCACGATGCCTTCCATGTCCCCCTCTCCCCCGTGCGGCTTCTTCCGGGAGAGCAGTTCCGTCCATTCGGTCCGGTCCCGGGCGCCCAGAAGTGCCTCTGCGCCGGGAGGAATCGTCTCGAGTCCCCAGGTGCGCGTCACCGAGACGGTCACGGCATGTCCCAGTGCGAGAAGGTGTTCCGCCACGCGGCGCGCCGCGGAGGTGCCGCCGAGAACGAGGAGCCTCACGGGGCGGCGCCTTCTTCGGACGGTGATTCCTGTCGTGACCGTACTGCCGCTTCGTCCTCAGGAACGCTTTCCGTGCTCTCGTTCCGCCCTTTCTCGCTCCGGTATCCCCGGCGGTCCAGAAGGCGCGTTCCATCCCAGAGGACGTTCCGCCCAGGGAGCACCACCAGGGTCCGCATGTCCACCTCCGCCGGGGAAAGCGCCTCCAGAGGAATCGCGCGGAAAGACTCCTCGGGCCTGCCCACGTCCCGCACGAGCAGGACCGGCCCCTCCAGGGAGGCGAAGATTTCCCGCACCGCGGCGAGCTTGGTCTCCAGGTCGCGCCGCACGGGATTGTAGAGTGCCACCGTGAGCCCTCCCATGGCGGCGCCGCGCAGTGCCTGGAGCACCTCCTCCCAGGGCTGGAGATAGTCCGA
The DNA here is from genome assembly GCF_029975095.1 of Aminiphilus sp. Classification (NCBI taxonomy): domain Bacteria; kingdom Thermotogati; phylum Synergistota; class Synergistia; order Synergistales; family Aminiphilaceae; genus Aminiphilus; species Aminiphilus sp. The sequence continues at coordinate 11,759 of NZ_JARKPW010000131.1, read as the reverse complement.
GAGGGAGATGCAGGTGAGACCGTTCGTGTAGGGTGCTCCGAGGAGCGCTCCCGCGGCCTGCATGGCCGAGATGCCCGGAATGATCCGGACGGGCACGGAGGTCTCCGTCGCCAGGGAGTGGGTCAGTCCCGCCATGCCGAAGAGCACCGGATCGCCTCCGGAGAGAAGCGCCACGGCGTATCCCTGTTCCGCCAGATTCAGGGCGAGGCGGACCCGTTCCTCTTCCTCTCCCATGGAGAAGCGCTTCACCCATTTGTTTCGTCGCCATGTCTCGGGAATCTGGTCGATGTAGAGGGCGTAGCCCACGAGAACCTCCGCTCCTTCGATGGCCGCCCGTGCCTCGGCGGTGAGGAAGCGCACATCTCCCGGCCCGGTTCCCACAACGTCCACCCGGCCCCGGAAGTGGAGGGGGCGCAGGGACAGGGCCACCGTCACGCCCCGGGAACTCGTCCGCGGTGCGAGAAGAGGGCCCGCCGTGGCGGCGCAGGGCTCGGCCACGCCGGGAAGATCCAGATGGCGTTCCGCCGCGGAGGGAGTAAAGGGGCCTGGAAGCGCCAGCAGTTCCTTTCGGGAGCAGATCCGCAGGGGAACGCCGAGCAGGTGCGCCGCCTCCACGAGTCCCGGTTCGAACTCCTTTTCCGGAATGGTGCGGCATTCCGCCAGGGCCGAAAGGGTGTATCCCCCTTCCCGGAAGGACGCCCGGAGGGCCTCCACCACATCCTCCGCGGCGACGCCCTTTCGGCAGCCCACCCCTGCGACGATGCAGGGAGGGACCAGACGCACCGTGCCCTGAGGAAGGGGTGCGTTCCGGAAGGAGACGAGCACCTCCGGACGCGGTGTGTCGTCTTCGTGTGCGGTCTCTCCGTCCTTTTCTTCCGCGGAGTCGACCCGATAGCAGGGTGGGAAGGGAAGCCGGAGAAACTCCGGGTCCACCCGGAGCGGAAGAGCGCCCTCGTTGAGGAGTGCTCCGTTCACCGCAGGAAGATGCTCCTTGCCCTCCAGGACGAAACCCCACCTCCGGCAGAGCAGGTCCGGCGCAGTGAGCCCCGCCCGGTCGCTGGAGCAGGTGGTCGCGAGCGTGGCATCCAAAGCTTTTGCGCAGGAGCGGGCCAGGTCGAATCCGCCGCCCAGATGTCCCCCCGTGAGAGGAACTACCATGTGCCCGTCCTCGGAGACGCAGACGAGAGGCGGGTCCGAGGCCTTGTCCCGCAGGAGCGGTCCGGCGGCGCGCAGGTAGATGGCGGCGGCGCCGACCCCGATGATGCCCGAAAGGGTCGTCCTCGGTCGCTCCCAGAGGGAGATCAGAAGCGTCTTCAGTTCCCCCGGGGCGGGAGAGAGGACATCGCCGCCCAGGGCGGAGGCGAGACGTCGGGCCGTTTCCTCTCCCCGGGAGGAGAGAATCAGGATGGCGGGAGGTGTGCTCATGACCGCGGGGATCTTTCCGCGTTCCGGAAGCCGTGGGAGAAGCTTCCGTCGTAGAGGAGACTCTTCGCCTCTCCGGGGGCGAGGCAGCTCCCGATCACGAGGAGCGCGTGATTCGCGATGCCCGCCTCGTCCATGCGGCGGGCCAGCTCGTCGAGGCGGGTCCGGAGAATTCTCTCGTCCGGCCAGGTGGCGCGGTAGACGCAGGCGCTGGGCGTGTCCGGTGCGTAACCGCCCCGAAGAAGCGCATTGGCGACCTGATCCGCCTGTCCGGCGCTGAGGAAGATCACCAGGGTGCTTTGCGATGCGGCGAGCCGCTCCAGAGATTCCGAGGCGGGAACGGGCGTGCGCCCCGCCGCTCGGGTGCAGATCACCGTCTGGGTGCCCCCGGGCACGGTGTATTCCACGCCGAGGCGCGCCGCTGCGGCCTGAAGGCTCGACACGCCGGGAACGATGGTCACGCCCACGCCTCGGGCCTCCAGTTCTCGAATCTGCTCCGCCGTCGCTCCGTAAAGGCTGGGATCTCCGGTGTGGAGGCGCACCACGCGCCGTCCCTCCAGCGCGGCCCTGCTCATGAGTTCCACCTGTTCCTCCAGATCGAGGGAGGCCGAATCCACCTTTTCGCAGGAAGGGTTGCAGAACGCCAGCAGCGCGGGAGCCACGAGACTTCCCGCGTAGACCACGAGGTCCGCCGTTTCGAGGAGGCGCTTTCCTTTCAGCGTGAGCAGTTCCGGATCTCCGGGACCGGCGCCGACGATGGTCACCTCCGCCTGGAACGGCGTTGCGTGTTCCCCGTCCGAGTGTTCTCGGTTCATGCCTGTTTCGCCTCCTTGTCTCCCCAGACGAGAAAGACCGGGTTTTGTCCGGAGAGCATCCACGATCCCGCCAGGGGTTTACCGTATCCTGCGGTGAGCTGCCAGAAACCCGGCGAGCCCCCCAGATCTTCCAGTGTACGCAGTGCCGTCATGGCTCTGTCCACGAGGATGAACGTCGCCGCCAGGCGTCCTCCGGGGCGGAGCAGCTTCCAGCAGGCGGCGAGCACCTCCGGAAGGGCGCCGCCGTGGCCGCCCACGAAGACCGCGTCCGCGCACCGAAGTCCCGCCAGTGTCTCCGGTGCGCTCCCCCGAAGGAGGCACACCCTGCCCCGGGGCGTCCGCCCCGCGCACTCTCCGTCGTCCGCTGTGTCGCGGCGGAATGGGTCCTGCGTCGCACATCCTGCGGAACCGGCCACAGGTGCCGTCGCAGAGACGGTGTCTTCCTTCGGAGAAGAGGTGGTTGCTCCGTGTCGCGCCCTCATTTCCACGGCGATGCCCGCCCGAAGGCAGTTGCGCGCCGCGAGAGCGAGCGCCTCCTGCTTCGGTTCAACGGAGAGCACTGTTCCCTCCGGCCCCGCGGCACGGGCAAGCTCCACCGTCATGCCTCCTGTTCCCGTCCCGATTTCGAGAACCCGACACCCCCGGAGAGGGTGGAGCAGGCCGAGAAGAGCGGCGCGGACGGGGGCCTTCGTGAGGGGGATTCCCTCGTCCCTCGAAAACCAGGAATCGGGGAGGACGCCTGTGGGGAGGGGGTTTTCTCCGGCTCCGGCGCCGTCTTCCAGGAGAAAATCCCTGCGGGGCGGCTCGACCTCGGGGGGGTCGAGCCAGAGAAGAGGCAGGCGTCCCCGAGGCTCCATGGTTGCCAGCTCCGAGAGCGTTCCCTCCGTGATGGATTCCTCCGGCAGGCCCAGATCCCAGGCGAGCGCGCCTTTGCGCTCCGGGCCGAGGCGATCTGCCAGCTCCCGGAGCTGTGTCGGAACCCGCTCCCATCCGCCCAAAAGGACCACCGCCTCGCTCTGGAGGGCGGCGAGCGCTCCTCCGGTGGTCCTCGTCCCCGGGGATGCCTCCGCGGAGGGGCGTTCGCCCGTTGATGGGTGGAGCTCCTCCGGATTTTCGAGCGTCCGTCCGTGCAGGGAGAGGGTGGGGACGTTCACCCAGGAGCGGCCGCGTCGTGCCGCCAGAAGCTGCATGCTGGAGATGCCCGGAACGAGCCGGACCTTTTCAGGACCGAACCGGCGCACCAGAGAGGATGCGAGACTGTAGAACCCCGTGTCGCCGCTCACCAGGACGCCCACGGGGCCTTTTTCGAGAAGTTCCGCCACACGCCGCAAGGTCGCCTCGGTTCCCCGGGGCAACTCCTCCAGGTGTTGCGGCGCCACGGAAGGACCTGCCGCAACGAGGGCGAGAAAACGGGCGTCTCCGAGAAGAAACGGCACGGACGCCGCCGTTTGCATTGCCGCCCGGGTCACCTGTTCGGCGCCGCCGGGTCCCATGCCGATGCAGAAGATGTTGTTCATGGCCCTCTCCACGCTTTCCTCAACGTGCGCAATGTCCCGTACTCCGCTTTGTGGACTGAATGCCTCTCTTCCGTCGTCGTTTCTCCGACGCCGCAGAAGAAGACGAAACAAGGAGGGCGAGATCTCCGCGCCCTCCTCCGCAGGTTTTCCAATGAAACCGGCCGAGGCAGCCTGCCGCCCGCGCGGACGCTCCCCTTCCAGAACAGATCGGTCTCCTGGCTTCCGTTCGTCCTACTTCCGCCCCTTCCCAGAGCTTGACTCCAGTGGGATGTGCGCGGTTTCGTCCCGGCTACAGTGGCGAGGGCCGCACCGGCGTGCTACCGGTTTCCCGTCACCTGTTCTGGCGAACTATGGCCACGCCAGCTGACGCCAAAAGAAGCGTCCGCGGGCGTGCATCTCGAAGTCTTGTCAATTATACCTCCGATCCTTCCGGGGAATCCTTCGGAGGAGTTTCGTTTTTTTGCGCGTTCCCCGCGTCTTCGAGAAGACACGACCAGGCGGCGCGTTTCGCTTCGAAGGAACGCCCCGCGTGGGCTGGGCTGGTGGAGGGAAGCCGGATCCCTGGGAGCGTCCGCAGCCGCTCGGGGAGCAGAGCCCGCACATGGCGGCGGAAGGCGCTTTCCGCGGTGCTTCCGTTGAAATAGATGATGCGGATCTGTGGATGGGCCGCGAAGAAGGTGCCGAAGTCGTTGGGAACGATGGAGGATGCCACGATGTCCGCATCGAGGCTTCCCGGCCGTTCACAGCAGGCGAGGACGTCCCAGAGGGCGATGCGGGCCCGGCGGAGGGCTTCGCAGCGCTCGACATAGGGCGCGTCGGGATCGAAACCGAGCAGAGCTCCGAGAATCGGCCAGAAGGCGTTGCGCGGATGGCCGTAATACTCGCCCTTCGCCAGAGATGCCTCGCCGGGCATGCTGCCCAGGACGAGGCGGGTCGCGTCGCTCCGGGCGATGGGAGGAAAGCCACGAAGAAGCGTCATGTCCTGCAGGGCGCTTGCGACTTTTTTGTGTCGCGGAGAACGCCTCTCCCGGGCGCGCTCGCGGGACAGGATGGGATCGCCTGCATCGACCAGGAGGAAAACGTGTCCGTGGTGCGAGTTCGTTCGTGGGAGACGTTCATTCTGGGTGCACTGCTTCGAGCCTGCGAACCCAATCGTCGAACAGAGAGCATTCTCTCCGAATTGTGCTCAGGCCGATTTCCCGAGCTCCCAAGATGGGGTGGAGCGGCTTGTCGTAGTTCCGAAAGAGTTTTTCTATGCGCTTGCTTGGAGCGGTTTCCGGGCCGTCATCAATGTATTCGGGTGAGGAAAATCCGCGTCGTATTTCCGTAAAAGCTTCGGAGAGTTCAGAATGCCCCAGGCTTTTTGCCAGGCTTTCCGGTCGGCTGAAAAGCAGCGCCTCGAATTCGTGCATTTGCACATAGGGAATGAACCGTCGAGAGGCATCCTCGCCGAGATCGTGTTTTACGCGGTCGGCGAGGGCCGAGACAACGGAGAAGTAGCGGCTCTCCACGTTTCGGAATTTGCCGGCGTCGCTTTTTCCCGGAAAATCCGACGGCAGGGCGTAGTAATCGAGAAAGGTGGTGCAGAAACACTCGATGTCACGTAACAGGCGCTCCCTGATGTCGAAAAGGAGGCGAGCATACCCGACGTTGCCGCCCTTGTGTCCCGGCCTGCCCAATTGCGATGGCAGCAGAAGAATTTTCTCCGCCGAAAGGGGGACAAGCAAAAGTTCGTTGATGAACTGCTCTTCCGTGAGTCCCTCGCAGATGACGTGGACGCGAATCATACGCTAGGTCTCCCCCCGAGAAGATTCTTCTCCCAAAGTTCCCCGAGGGAATATTCTTTTAACCATTCGCGGAAGGATCCCTCTTCGTGGCGACGGAACGTCGTAGTCCCCTCTCTCCGTTCTACGACGAGCAGATCCTCGACGGAAAACTCGTTGACGAACGGTACCGATTGTGTGGAAACGATGATCTGTACCCGCCTAGAAACGGAGCGCAGCAGGGAGGCGAGCAGTGCGAGTGCATAGGGATGCAGTCCCAGTTCCGGTTCATCGATGATGATCGTCGAGGGAGGATCTGGTTGTAGCAACGCGGTGACGAGGCAAATAAAACGGATGGAGCCGTCCGACAATTGGCTTGGCCAGAAAGGATAGTCACTCTCCTTTTGTTTCCAGAGAAGACGGATCTGTTCTTCTTCAGATGGCAGTCTCTGTGGTACGAGAAGAAAATCGTCGAAGAAAGGGATTGCGAGTTGCACTACGTTCCTGATGCGCTGATAAATCTCGGGTGTTTCATGGGCCAGACGGTACAAGAACGCGGCGAGATTGGCGGCGTCCCGGCGGAGAAAGGTGTTGTCGTGAAGTGCGCAGAGGCGTTTCACTCCTGCGGTGTCGCTCGTGTCGTGGAAATGAAAAATCTTCCAGCCGGAGATGGAGTTGTAGCAGTATTCCGCGATACTCGCCTTCGGGAATGTTCGCTGTTCTTTGAGTTTCGACTCCAGATGGCCCGAACCCAATGATTTCCACGCGGAGGAATGTGTTCCGTCGAAAAAGGTCTGTTCGTTGATAAAGGCAAACCCCCCGTCCACCGTCGGTTCGAGGGCGAAACTATAGCCATTCGGCCCGAATGTGATTGTGGATTCCAACCTCGTCGTCGCCTTCACGCCGAAGCTTACGATCCGGTCCGCCGATCCCTGGTTTCGCGTCCACCTTTGCAGGCGGCCTTCGACCATTTCACCGAGCATGCGGAAGAAATCGACAAAATTACTTTTTCCCGCGCCGTTGGAGCCGATAAGCACGTTCAGTTCCCTCAGTTTCAATGCGTCGAGGCGGCGAATAGACTTGAACCCCTGAAGTGTGATCCGGTCTATCGGGTATGTAGCGGTCATGGTGCGGTCTTCCCTCCTTCGGATTGCTGCGGCGAAAGCACCGTGAACCCCGTGATCCGCTCGCCGATGGTTCCCGACGGATGCAGGTCCGGAAGTTCCGCGCCGGGGGTGAGGGTGGTGATCACCGTTTTGCCGATGACGTGTCGCCCTTCTCTGCCGTCCTTCAGGGTTCGCACGCCCCAAGTGGTGTGGAGGACCACCGGTTCACCTCTCCAGGAGCCGATGTAGAGCATGATGTGTCCCCGCAGTGCCACCAGCGTCCGGAAAGGGAGTCCCTCCGCGAGGAGGCGCGCCTTCTTTTCCGCCACGGGAAGCCCCTCCAGGGGAAACCACGTGCCGCTCTTTGCCTGGGCCGCGGAGTTGCGGGGAAGCCAGACGCCGAAGGGGGCCAGCAGGTCCCTTGTCGTGGCGGAACAGTCCCTGTTCTGAAGCAGCCCTCCCCAACCGTAGGGTTCCCCCATGACCTCTCCGGCGAGGCGCGCCGCGTTCCACCCTGTGAAGGGAAGGGGCCAGGGCGCCGCCGCTCCTTCGGGAAGTACACCCCGATGGAGGGCGGCCATTCCGTTTTCGTTCCGCACAGGAATGTTCACGAAGCGGAAGGCACCGAGCAACGGATCCCCCGCGACGGGAAGCAGTGTCCCCAGGGGGGCGGTGAAACGGAACGTTCCGGGCTCGTCGCCGGGCTGAAACAGTGCTACGGAGACGGTGTTGCGGCACACCACGAGCCAGGGGCCGCGCTGCCAGCGTTCCATGAAGGCCGCATCCACGAAAGCGAGATGCCGCACATCCACCCATCCCGCGGCGTAGGCGGTCTCGCAGAAGAACCAGGCGCCGTCGGCGGAGGCGTGGGAGACGAAGAGCGCCTCGCCGGGCTTCACCGCCGAATTCTGGAGGTAGTCGAAGGGGTAGCCCTCGCCGGCCATGTCGGAATCGAGAAAAAAGGGCTTGTCCGTGGGAAAGAGTCGGAGCGATGTTTCCTGGAGCGCCACGGCGGGACGGTTCAGGCTTCCGAAGGCCTCCTCCCGGACGTTCGTCCGCATGGCGGCCACCCAGTTTGGAGAGCGGAGGCGCAGGTTTTCGCCGAACCCCTCGCGATTTCCGTAGGCCTTGAAGGGCCAGAGGAGGTCTTCCACCGTGTGGGCCGGTGCGGTGCGTTTCCACGGCGCGAAGTGCTTTTCCAGGAACGCCTGCGCCTTCTCTTTCTGGACCTCCTCGTCCACGAGGCACGTCGCGGGGTTTCCGGAGAGATAGAGGAGCGGTTCCTGGGGCAGGCGGCGCAGATCGAGGATCTCCGGAAATTCCCTGGCCGACGCCGCATCCGTTCCGAAGCACAGGAGGGCGAGGACGCAGAGAACGAGGAGGTGCAGGGTGGTTTCCCGCGCCGAGCCGGAGCCGCCGGATACGTCCGGAGTGTGCGCGCCGGATATGTCGCCCCGTGGGCATTGAACGCGTGCACGCCGAACATGGCGGGCGCCGGAATCTCGAAAGGTACCGGAAAGAGCGGTGGGCCGGATCGTTGTCATGGCCGGGTCATCCTTTCGTCTCTTCTTCGGTGTTCTCGCCCGTATCCGTTGCGCATGGCCTTCTCGCATCGTCTCCGGGTTCCGTCGTTTTTTTCGCCGCCGTTTCGCCGACGCATGGAACTCTTCCGGGCGGCCCCTCCGGAGGGGTTTCGGAGGGTGCGTCCTCTCCCAAAGCCGCGAGAAGGCGCTTCACCTCACCGGAGGTGTGCACGATCCGGTCCGGCAGGATGAAAAGCACCACGCCGACACAGCGCAGGCTTTTGCAGGAGCGCTGCAGCACCGCCACGATCCGCCTGCCCGCCCGGTCGAGCGTCTCCGCCGCCCAGGGTTTTTCCAAAAGAGCGTTCACCGCCTCGTCGGCGGTGTTCGCCTCGAGGATCGCCGCCACCTCCTCCCGGGACGCTCCGGCGAGGACGGCGCAGGAAGCCAGCGTCTCCAGACGTCCGTCGCTGTAGCGGCTCGACGTGTGGAGCGATCCTCCCGCCACTTTGAGGAGTTTCCCCACCTGTCCCACCAGCAGCAGATGGTCGATGCGCCCGCTCTTTCCCTCCTCGCCCATGCGGGAGAGTTTCTCCAGGACATAGCCCAGGAAGTTGCTCGTCTTCACCAGGGCGCCCGCGGGAACCCCCAGTTTGCGGGCCGTGGTCTCTCCGTAGTTCCCGGGGACCAGGCAGCAGGCGGTGCGCCCCGATGCGGCGAGCACGTCCAGCTCGGTGAAGATGGTCGCCACGAGGGCCTCCTCGCTCATGGGCACCACGATGCCCCGGGTGCCGAGAATGGAGATGCCCCCCTCCACACCGAGGCGCGGGTTGTAGGTCCGGGCCGCTACGGTGCGTCCCTCGGGGACGGAGACGGTCACCACCGCGCCGCGCCCCGGTCCGAGTTCGGCGGCGAGGTTCTGCACCAGCATCGCCCGCGGTCCCGGATTGATGGCTGGTTTTCCTACCGGCACGGGAAGGCCCTTCTTCGTCACGACGCCCACGCCCTCGCCGCCGCGGATCTCGATGCGCTCTTCATCGAGCAGCCGCACCGAGGCGACGATGGCGAGCCCGGAAGTGACGTCCGGGTCATCGCCGCCGTCCTTGATCACCCAGGCTTCGGCGCCTTCGCCGTCTCCCTTTTCCAGGGAGTGCACTCCCGCCACGGGAAGAGGAAGACGGCGTCCCTCCGGCAGCTCCACCGTCACGGTACGACAGGGCCTGCCGAGGAGCCAGCGCACGGCGGCAAGAGCCGCCGCCGTGGCCGCCGTGCCGGTGGTGAATCCGTAGCGGAGATTTTTTCCCTGTCTCTCCTCCATGTTCCTGCTCCGGACGTTTCGCTCTTCAGGACGCCGGAGCGTCGTCCAGCCGGAGCAGGGCGTTGAGCGCCGCCGCGCAGAGGTTCGAGCCGCCCCGGGGACCACGGAGGGTCAGGCAGGGCAGCCCCGAGGCCAGAAGAGCCTCCTTGCTGTCCGCGGCTCCCACGAATCCCACGGGCATGCCGATCACCGCGTCCACCGGTGCGCCCTCTCGGGCGTGTTCGAGCAGGCGGAAGAGCGCCGTGGGGGCGTTGCCGAAGGCGAAGAGGCGTACCCCCTGGGCCACTGCCATGTCCACCGCCGCCATGGCCCGGGTGATACCTTTGGCGGCGGCCTTTTCGGCGACGCTCTCGTCGTGTACCGAGGCGAAGGGGTCAAGTCCGCAGGCGGCGGCGATTTTCCTCGAGATGCCCGCAGCGAGCATGGAGACGTCGCAGAAGAGACGTCCTCCCCGGCGCAGACGCGCCGCGAGATCCGGCACGGTCGTTCCTCCCACGGTCACAAGGGAGGCGAGAGAAAAATCCGCTCCCGCGTGGACCACGCGGATCACCACCGGAAGCAGTGCTTTCGGAACGGCGTAGCTCGCCAAAACCGTGCGGATCATGGCAAAACTGGTGTCTTCGATTGCCTGGGGTTTCTGTTCGTAGGAAAAAGTCATGGGCTGCCTCCTCGAAGAAAGGTAATGTCCCGTGTCCACGCTCGTTTGCAGGGATGACGTTCATTATACCCCGAACGCTTCCTCAAGGCTCCGAAGGGAAGGATGGCTGTGCTAGAATGCTGCTTGGAAGAGGTAAAGAGAGGTAAAGAAATGGATGGATCCGTGGGAACTCCCGGGCGGGTTGGGAATGCGAGAGACGGGGAGACGGGGAGAGGGGAGAGGTGTCGTGTCGGAAATGAAGGAGATGTCCGGAGCGAAGTGGACGGTGTCGAGATTTGTGCCGGTCATGGTGCTTTGTGCGGTCTGTGGCGCAGTGCTCGGTATCTTTCGGGCCGATGCCTGCGCACTGCCGGGGCTTGCGGGAATGCTCGCGGGGGGCGTCGCCGGATACGGCGCAGGGCGTCTGGGGCGGGGCGATCCGCTCCGGTTCTGGGCCTTCGGACAGCGCCTGTGGCTTGCCTTCGCGGGAGCCCTGATCTACGGATGGGTGCAGCTTCTCGTGGCCGGAGCGGTGCACGCTACTCCGGCGGATTCTCCCTTCTACTGGATCTCCGAGGTCGCGGACGGCTTTCTGCGGGAGCCCTTCTTCTCCATGGGGCAGACCGGGGGTGTCGTGCTTCGGGCCTACAGCGGAACACTCACGGGAGGCTGGTGGATCTTCTTCAACCTCCTCGACGCGGTGCTCTTCGCCTTTCTTTTCCTCGTCTCCACGGGCGCCGGACTCTTCCCTGACGAAAAGAGCGGCGCGGAAAAGGAAGTTCTTTCTGGAGCCGGAGAAAATGACAACGGAGGGGATGGGGAGCGCGAAAACGACAACGGCGATGACGACGAACGTGAAGGAGAGAGTACGTTCGAGGTGGAACGTTCCCCCTCCGTTCGAGCGGAACCGTGCGGACTTGTCCCGGAAGCCCCGTCCAGGCTCGCCCTGCTCGGCTTCGTGGTGGTGCTGCTCCTGCTCTTCGGGGGGAGTGCCCTCGCCCGGTATGTGCTTGACGAGCGCTTCGACCCGGCTACGTACCATCCGGAGAGCCTGCAGGAACTGCAGCGTCTCGCCGAAGGGAGGTGGCGCTTCGATGCTCCCGACGGGGTGCTTCTCCGCACGGAAAAGGATCTGGACCTGTTCGTCCAGGTGTCGGGATACGGCTCCCTGACGGCGGTCACCAAGGGAGACACCCCTTTCCGGCTCAGCCTGGACAAGCGGGGGCGAAGGTTCACAGGGCTGCTCTATCCTCTTCGGCCCGGGACGGAGCGCGTCTCCTCCATGCCCCTTTCGGCCCGGCTCCACATCGCTTCTGACGGCAGCGAACTCCACCTGGCGGTGACCCTCTTCACGATTCGTGGGCGTCTCGATCCCGTGCTTCGGGCCGTCCGGATGGATTCTTCAATGAAAGGCCCCTAGAGGGGCGAAGAGCCCGATGCAACCATGCCGTTGCTTGCTTGGGACAGCGGACAGATGCCGTAACCGCAGGCCATTCGTCTGTTCACAGGCGCGGCGAGATTATGCTCTAAAGAGTGTGCAAAAAGTGATTGCGGAGGGGGGATTCAAAGAAAGAAGGTCATGGTGTAGGGTGTCTGCAGCGCACAAACAACCCGAGCCCTTAGGAGGCGATACACCATGACCGGAAAGAAGCATAGCA
>NZ_JARKPW010000191.1:0-3187 GCF_029975095.1 Aminiphilus sp. | reverse complement strand
TGTTCCATCCTCGAAGACTCTCTGAATACGCTCTTCGATAAGATTGGCCCGGAAGGTTTTTTCCTCGATGGCTTTGCGCACGTCCTCCCGCTGTACGGTGTCCTTGCCGTCCATCTGTGTCCATGCAGAGGCTTCCACGATGGTTTCGGCGATACGGTTGAACTGCGTGGAGAGTCGTTCCTGGTGTCCCGCGAGACGCGAAGCCCACTCGGTCAGTTCCGCCACGGCGCAATTCGTGAAGGGAAGCAGGTTTTCTTTTTGCACGAATCCCGCCACGAAGCGAGCCATATCACGCTCGGTTTCCTCGGAGCGTATCATGTCAACGTCGAAGTCGGCTTTGACCTTGAACAGCTTCGGAAACTCCGGATCGTAGATGGTCAGGAGATGGTAGATCCAGCGGGTGCCGACGATGACGATTTTGATGCGAAGGGGAATCGGCTCCGGTCGAAGAGAGGAGACGGGAACGAATCCGAGCTGTTCCCCCAGGTTCTCGATGACCAGTTCTCCTGTTTTGAGAACGCGCTTGATAGCATCCCAGGACATAAAATGGCGGAAAAGATCATCCGCCTCAAGGAGAAGATAGCCTCCGTTCGCCTTATGCATAGCCCCGGCGACGATACGCCTAAAATCGGTGTAGAGGTATCCCTGGCGACTTTCGTACTCGACTTTTCCCGCCATGTTGTAATAGGTCGGGTTTGTCTCGAAAACCACGGGAGCTCCATTTTCCGGATCGTTCGAAACGAAGACATTCACCGTGTAACGGCTGAAGTCCACCTCGGCGTTTTCATCCCTGGCGGCGGCGATGAACATGCTGAAATTTGCGATGATGTCCTCGGCAAGATCGTCGATCCACTCGCCGATCTTCCCCTCGTGCCCGAACGCATCCCCCAGGTCCTGGAGAAAGGGTTTGATGGCATTCCGGCAGATTTCAGCCTCCAGATCCTTAATGCGCTCCTTCAGCGCTTTTTCGAGATCCCGTATTTTTCGAAGTGTCTCGAGCGTCCTCTGGGAGATCTGCTCGGAATTACCCTGAAGCTCCTTCTGGCGCTCCTCACCCAGTCCCTCGAATTCCTCCTGCTGCATCTCCCGCTGGGTTGCATTACCGTCCTCGGTCTGTTCGTTCACAAGAGGGATATTCACAAAGCCTTGCGGAGTACGTTTGATGGCGAATCCCTTTTCCGAGGCCCAGGCGCGAAGCTCCTCCATGAAGGAGTTGACCTGTTCCTGGAACTCCTTCACCAGCGTTGCCTTGTTGTCCTCGTACTGATTGTTTTCGAAGGCCTTGTTGAGGGTGACCTTGAGGTCTTCCACAAGATCTTCTATCCGAGAGGCCAGCTCCTTCCCTTTTCCTGCGGGGAGGTTCACCGCGAGAGGGCGTCCTGGATCTGCAAAATTGTACACGTAGACCCAATCTTCCGGAGCGGTTTCTTTTTCCGCCCTGCACTGGAGCTGTTTCAGCGTGTAAGTGGTGCGTCCGCTTCCTGGGTTTCCAACGACGAAAATGTTATAGCCCTTGGCCGGAACGGCCAAACCAAAGGAGATGGATTTGACGGCCCGTTTTTGTCCGATGAGCCCCTCAAGACAATCGATGTCCAACGTCGACGTGAAGCCGAGGGCCTCCGGATCGGTGGTTTTCCGCAGTTTTTCAGGCGGGAGCAAGGCATGATCGCGTACGGTCATGAATGATTCCTCCTTACGGTTTTTTCGATGATGCCGCCTCCGAGAAGCCGGTCGCCCTGGTAAAGCACGAGAGATTGGCCTGGGGCGATTCCCTCCGCCGGATCCTCCGGTGTGACGATGAAGTGGTCACCGGCATAAAGGGTGAAGGTACATCGCACGGGACGACAGCGGTATCTGAACTGGGCAAAATGTGGCCCGTGCCGTTCTGGATCGGACACGAGCCAATTCGATCGCGTGCACTGTATTGCAGAAACGTCTAGATCTTCCCGCTTGCCTACGACAATCTTGTTCGCCGTTTCGTCAACGGCGACGACAAACCAGGGACCGCCGGACAAGCCCAAGCCTTCTCGCTGTCCAATCGTATATCGAAAGAGCCCTCCGTGTCTACCAAGTATCCTTCCGTCGAGGGAGACGATCTCTCCTCCGGGCATCTCTGAAAGTGTTTTCTCGAGGTAGTTTCGAAGCGTTCCCGAGGGAAGAAAGCAGATATCCTGACTTTCCTTCACGGAGGAAAAGAGGCTGCCGAAATGTGCCTGGCCGATTCGAGCAACATCGCGCTTGCGTTGTGTTCCCAGAGGAAACAGGAGAGATGGCAGCCACTCTTTTCGCAGGCGATAGAGCATGTAGCTTTGATCCTTTCTCTCGTCCGTTCCCCGAAAAATCCCGGCGTTCCCGGAGGCAACAGCACATGTCGCGTAGTGGCCGGTGGCTACGCGATCCGCGTTTTCCAGATGCGCAAACCTGAAAAGCACGGCAAATTTCACTTCCGCATTGCAGAGAACGCACGGATTCGGTGTGAAACCACGTCTGTACTCCTCCAGAAAGGGTTGTAAAATCCGGTCGGAAAAGAGCTCGCGTACATCAAGCGTGCGAAGAGGAATCCCGAGGACGTCGCAAATTTCCTGCACGCGCTCCTCTTCGATGACGTTTTTATCGTGCATTTTGAGAAATATCCCGCGGACAGCGGCATTTTCGCGGAGCAGCGACAGAGCGGCCACCGAGCTGTCGATGCCGCCGCTCATGGCGAGGAGAACGTTCACGGGAGACCTCGCAGAGGCATCATCAATGTTCCCGCCCCCGTGCCGCCTTGATTCCCTTCGCGAAGGGATGTTTCTTGTCTTCCATGATCGTGACCAGATCGGCAAAACGACACGCTTCTTCGGTAGCGTGTCTTCCCGTGAGCACGACTTCTACGTGGGACGGACGCTTTTCAAGGATGCGCCTCAAATTCTCCCAGGAAACGAGACCGTAGTGCATCGCCACGTTGATTTCGTCAAGCACGATCAAATCGTATTTCCCCGAAAGAAGCCACTCCTCCGCCAAAGTTACACCGCGGGTGGCTTCCGCATAATCCTCGGCGTGGGGAGCTTTTTTGTCGACGAAGGTCGCTCTCCCTGTTCGCTCGAGATCCACGGAGGGGAGAAAGGACAATCCTTTGAGTTCTCCGTAGAAATCCCAGCCTTTGAGAAACTGGATGATGCCGACTTGAGCGCCATGCCCTACAGCA
>NZ_JARKPW010000182.1:0-1776 GCF_029975095.1 Aminiphilus sp. | reverse complement strand
AAGGGCTCGGCAAGTCCCTGCGGTTCCGTATCACCGTCATCACTCCCGACGGCGACGTCCTCGTCGATTCCGTGGCCGATGCTGCGACCATGGAGAACCACCGGAAGCGCCCGGAGGTGCAGGCCGCCCTTGCGTAAGGGCGCGGCTCGGACACCCGGTACAGTCAGTAGGTGAAGAAGAACATGCTCTACGTGGCCCGTTCCGTTTACGTGCGGGGAGAACCGCTGGTGGTGCGCACCGCCTTTCCTCTCGCTCTCCTTCGGGACGTGCTTTCCGCGGGGCGGCTCTCCCTCGGCGCGGCACTGCTTTTGGCTGCGGCTGCGTCGCTTTTCCTGGGCACGCTTTTCCTGAGGCAGCTCGTGCAGCCCATTCAGGCCCTGGTGAAGGCCGTCAACAAGGGCGGTCCCATCTCTCTGCCGCCCCTTCCCGTGCGTCCCAGCGCGGAGGTGCAGGAACTCGCCCTGGCGTTGAAGAACATGGCCGAGCGCAACGAACAGATTCTCCAGCAGCTTCAGGAGGAGCGGGCCTATCTGGAGCGCATTCTCGCCTCCCTCCCCGTGGGAGTCCTCGTGGTGAACCGGGAGGGAAAGATTCGCTACGAAAATCCTCCTCTGGGAAAACTGCTCCGCATGCCCTCCCAGAAAGGACATCCCTTCCAGGGTGTCCTGCGAAGTCCCGAACTCGTGGAGCTTCTGGAGGATGCCCTTCGGGGGCGGGACGGAACCTGCAACGTGGTCCTTCGGGAGGAGCAGCGCTTTCTCCTCGCCCAGGCCGTCTCCGTGGCGGGAGGCGCCATCGCGGTCCTCCAGGACATGACGGAACGCCACCTCCTGGAGGAGTCCCGAAAGGCCTTCGTCGCCGACGCGGGGCACGAACTCCAGACGCCCCTCACCATCATCCGTGCCGCGGCGGAACTACTTCTGGAGGAGGGAAGCTCGGAAAACCAGCGTTCCTATCTGGAGCGCATCCTCGAACAGCAGGAGCGCATCAGCGCCCTCATGGACGACCTCCTTCTCCTCTCCCGTCTCGATTCGGGCACGGCGGTTCCCCTGGATCTCACCGAGGAGGTGGATCTGGCCGAGCTCTGCCGTGTCGCCCGGGAGGAGGCGGCGCTCCATCCCCTGGCGGAACACCTGGAATGGGAGGTGGATCTCCCCGAATCCGCCCCCTTCGCGGGATGGAGCGAGGGGCTGCTGCGCTGCGTCACCAATCTCCTGGACAACGCCGTGAAGTACACCGCCGGGCGGTTCGAGGCAAACCCCGGCGGAAAGGTCTCCCTCCGCATGGTCCGGGACGACCTGCTCCCGGCCTGGCGTATCGCCGTCGCCGACAACGGCATCGGCATTCCCGAGGCGATGCGGCACCACATCTTCGAGCGCTTCCGCAGAGGTGACGCGAGCCGGGTGCGGAACGGCAAGGCCAAGGGCGGCTACGGCCTCGGTCTCGCCATCGTGAAGCGCATGGCGGAGCTGCACGGCGGCAGCGTTCTCCTGGAGGACTCGGACGAGGGCGCCGCCTTCACCATAGTCCTTCCCGATCCCCCTTCCGGCGCGTCACAGCGCGAAGAGGCTGCGAAACGTGGCTGAAACGGCGCGAGGCTGCTATACTGCTCGGAAGGAAGTCTGACGGAGAATCTTGTCAAGCGAACGGGGGGGCCCCCGATCCGGGGCTGAGAGTGCGGGAGGACCCGCAGACCCTTTGAACCTGAGCGCACATGTGCGCTGTCGCCCGAGGGCGGCACCGGGTCATACCGGCGCAGGGAGGTCCATCCGGAAA
>NZ_JARKPW010000176.1:0-13240 GCF_029975095.1 Aminiphilus sp. | reverse complement strand
AAGGAAGCACGAGCCACCGCCACTGAAACCACACCGCCACCAGCCCCAGCGCGGCCATGGCCAGCACCAGCACGGCCCAGAGCGTTCCCTGGTGCCCCAGAGGCCCGAGCATGCGAGGGACCGACACGGCGACCACGATGACGAACCGCCCGTCCTCCGGGGACGCAAACGCGACGGTGAAACGCTCCCTCGATGCACTTCGGATCCGGGTGGGGGCAGAAGGGGCGACCTGGTCCTTCGGCAGCGACCGGAGGTGCTCCGCCACGGCGGGAAACGCCTCGGCGGCTCCGGGCGATCCCCGCAGAAAGCGCCCCTCGGTCGTCGCCAAGGCGACCCACCCGGGAACGGGAGGTCCCTCGATGAAAAGGCGCTCCTGCCGCCGCCGCTCCATCATCTCCCGCATGCGCAGGGGCGCGGAGGAATGCGACTCCGGAGACGGGACGAGCGACTCCCCGCCGGGGGAAATCGCGGGGGGGCGGGGCGGCTCGCCTCTCGGGGGCGATTCCGTTCCGGGGCCGACCGCATGCCCCCGTCCTCCGGAGCCGTTCTGCAGGTCGGCCTGGTTGTCCTTCCAGGAGGCGGCGATGCTCTCCGCGAGATTCCCCGCGTAGGTCGCCGCGAGGGACTCCACGGCCTGCTTCTGCCGCATGAGGGCGATTCCCGAGAGGGCAAAGACCACGAACATGGGCAGCGCCACCCAGAAGGAAAGGATCAGGAGCAGGTGCCGCCTCACGGCTCCCCGTCCTCCAGCAGCTCGTCCAGAAGCAGCATACCGTGCTTGATCGCCAGCAGAAGCGCCTCGGTCTTGTTCTTCGCCCCGAGCTTGCCGTAGGCGGACCCGAGATGGGCCTGGACGGTGCGCTCCGCAATATGGAGCACCGCTCCCGTCTCTTTCATGGAGAGCCCCCGGGAGGCGAGGAGCAGCACCTCCCGCTCCCGCTCCGTGAGAGGCTCCACCAGCACCTCTTCCGCGCCCACCACGCGGGAGATCTGGGAGTCGAGGTACATGCCGCCGCTCATCACCACGTCGATGGCCCGCTGCAGCTCCTTCACCGCCGATGACTTGACCACGAAACCCTTTGCCCCTGCGGCGAGCGCCGCGAGCACGTACCCCTGGGCGTTGTAGGCGGTGAGCATGATAGCCCGGGTGGGAACTCCCTCGGCGCGAAGCTTGCGGACCAGGGCGATGCCGTCCTCCCCGGGCATGCGAATGTCCAGAAGCGCTATCTGGGGCCGGGTGGCGACGAGAAGGCGCCACGCCTCGGCACCGTCCTCGGCCTCTCCGACCAGTTCCAGTTCCGGAGCCTGTTCCCGAAGAAAGGCGGCGATTCCGGAACGAGTGAGGGGATGATCATCCGCGAGCAGAACCGAAACAGCCATGTCGTTCCTCCTTGACGAGAGCCTCGCTCTCCCCGGGCGGTGATTCAAACCGCCCCCCTGCTCCATACGCTTTCCATGAAAGAGACGCAAACCCTACGGCTCCGTTCGGCGGCGGAGGCCGACGCGGTATGCTGGAGAGGCGTGTCCCTCCCGAGACGTTCGAGCCCGTGATGGAGATCGGCCGCTGCTTCACCTTGACGATGAACGGGTTTCCCGGGGACCGGTGGTACTCCCGCCCCGGACATACAAGGGTTCCGTCTCCCGGACCGGAGCCGGTGAGTTCCGCCGATGCCTGCCCCAGGCGCTCAGGGGTATCGTGTTGCTCCCGGCGCGAAGAAGCAACACGGCTCTCAGTGAGCCCATGTACACAAGGACGTTGTGGCAGGCGGCCCGGAGCCTCGGTCATCAAGGACGCGAGTCCATGCGTGCAGGGGTGCCGGGACAGCGTGTTTCCCCGCACCTCCGAAAACATCCGCCTCGGCGTCACTGCCATTCCCGGGCGGTGTCGATGCAGATGCGGGCGAACTCCTTCGCCGCCGGAGACATCCATCCGTTGCGCCGCCAGGCGATCTGGGTGACGAAACGCTCCAGCTCGGCATCGCACCGGAGCGCCGTCATGCGTCCCGAGGCGAGTTCCTCCCGAACGGCCATGCGGGGAAGAAAGGAAATGCCAAGGCCGCTCTCGACGCAGCGCTTGATGGCCTCCATGCTCCAGAACTCCATCTGTTTGTCCGGCAGAATGCCCCGCTCGCGGAAGAAATGCTCCATGAAAAGGCGATAGCTGCACCCCTGCTCAGTGACGATGAGGCAGGCATCGAGGCGCCGTGCCGCCAGAGCGCGCTCCAGAAGGTCCTCGTCCGCTCCCGCGGCGGCGACGAAGAGCATGGGTTCCTCCACGAGGGTGACCACCTCCAGATCGGGCAGCCGCACGGGCTGCGAGATAAGCACCACCAGATCCGTCTCGCCCCGGCGAAGCCAGTCGATCATGATGGGACACTGGGAGTTGCGGAGGCTCAGGGAAACCCCCGGAAAGCTTCGCCGGTAGGTCTCCAAAACACCGTTCAACCGGTACACCGTGACGGATTCTCCTGCGGCGATGGCGAGTTCTCCGTGGATTTTTCCTTCCTCGCCGGCCATGTTCCGGATGCGTTCCTCCAGGGCCATCATTTCCTCGGCGTAGCGCAGAAAACGTTTTCCCGCGGAGGTGAGGAGCACCCGGCGCCCGGACCGCTCGAAGAGGGGCAAACCGACCTCTTCCTCCAGGGCCTGAATCTGGGTGGAAACGGTGGACTGGGTGTACCCGAGCTGTTCCGCCGCACGGGTGAATCCCCCCAGCGCGGCGACCTTGCGAAACGTGGCGACATAGCGTGTGTCCATGACTGCTTCCCCGTCCTTTCTGTCTCCCGTTCCCGGAAATTCCCGCCCGCTCCGGCGCCCGACAGACATTCCGGAGGCCCTTTGTCCGGAGTGGAGAGTGTTTCCTCCCGAAGAGCTCCACCCTCGACGGCATCCGCCGATGCATCGGTTTTTTCGATGGCTCTTATCATTATGTTCAATTTTACCAATCGAACCCTATCCCGTATAGTGACAACGCTTCCGAAGAGGGAAGCGCACACTATTCGGAGGTGGACCGACATGAAGGAAACATCCTCACGGCGCCTGAACGCGCTGTCACTGAGCGGGCTTCTCGTGGGCCCGGTGCTCGGATCGGGAATCATCCTGCTCCCCCCGCTGGCGCTGGAGCGGGTGGGAGATCCGGCGATTCTCGCCTGGGGGGTCACGCTGGTTCTCATGGGGCTCTTCGCCTGGATCACGGGAGCGCTGGCGATCCGCTACCCCGGAAGCGACGGCCTCGTCGGAGCCGTTCGGGTGGCCTTCGGCATGCCCCTGCGAAACCTCTGCGCCTGGTTCCTCACCATCGCCGTCTGCTTCGGCCCGATGGCGGTGCTCCGCACGGCGGAGCGCTATCTCGCACCGATCCTCCCGGGCCTTTCGGGAGCCCCGGGAATGATTTCGGCGCTTCTCCTCGCCCTGTGCGCGGGCGTTCTGCTCTGCAACATCTCCTTCGTGGGAAGTCTTTCCTTCTGGGCGTCCACCTTCGTCGCGGGAATCCTCGTCGCCGGCGGCGCCTATGCCCTGGCCACCGCTCCGGACACGCAGATCCTGGAACGCACGCTGGACGCGGCGGCCGCCGCCGATCCGTCGTCCTTCGGATCGTTGCTGCTCCTTCTCTTCTGGGCCATCATCGGCTGGGAGATCCTCGGCAACTACACACCGGAGATCGCAACCCCCCGCCGCACCGTCCCGAGGGCGGTGACGCTCGCCTTCCTCGCGGTGGCGGTGATCTACGGCACGGCGGTGGGAGCGCTTCAGTTCGCGGTCCCGCAGCATTCCGGAGCCCCCCTGACCATGGCGGCCATCCTTGAGCCGCTCTTCGGTACCGCCGCCGCGCCGCTTTTGGGCATCCTGGCGCTTCTCCTCTGCGGCTGCACCTACATCATGTTCGTGGGAGGCGTGGCGCGCCTGCTCCTCGCCCAGGGCGAGGAAGGGCACCTGCCCCGCCTCTTCGCCCGAAAGAACGCCCTGGGCGCTCCCGCTTCGGCGGTGCTCTTTCTCGCGGCCTGTCACGGCATCGTCCTCTTTGTACAGGAGCAGGGGCTCTTCTCCCTCGAAGGCGCGGTGGAAGTCGCCAACGCCTTCCTGATCTGCAATGCCGGGCTCGCCGTCCTCGCGGGGGCGAAACTGCTCCCGTCCCCGACGGCGAAGGTCTGCTCCCTGCTCCTCGCCGGAGCGTTCTTCGCCATCTTCGCCTTCTCCCCCAAATGGGTTCTTCTCGTGGTGCTGCTCCTCGTCCTCGGCACCGTCGCCGCAGAACGGCGTCGGGAAACACCCGCCGGGGCACAGGCGATCCGGTGAAGCCGTCCGAACCGGCGGTGCTTGCGCGCACCGCCCCTGCCCCCGGAGAAGAACGCCGCGCCCCAGAAAAGCGCGGACGCACACGAAAATCCCCGGCAGAGGGAGCTTCTCCGATGCGGAAGGCCCATCGCAGTCCCCTCGTTCTCCAGGCAAGCGGACGGAGACGACGTTTCAGGCCGATGCTCTCGCCTTTCCGCCGAGACCCTCGTTCTCCGGGCAAACGGGCACGGGAACGACGTTGCCTTTCCACGCCGCCGAGCACCTCGGGCACGGCACCGCAATATTCCGGAGGGGCGTCCCGGAGAGGGCGCCCGACGCAAGAGAGGGAGGAAAAAAATGCGCACCGTAGGAATCTATGTTTTCGACGACATGGAAGTGCTGGATTTCGCCGGTCCCTTCGAGGTGTTCGCCGTGACGGGCGAATTGAGCGGCTGGACCCTCTTCAAGGTCCTCACCATCGGCGAGACCGCCCGGGTCGTCCGGGCCGTGAACGGACTCCGGGTCCTCGCGGACTGCGGAATTTCCGACCACCCCCCCGTGGATGTGCTCGTGGTGCCGGGAGGCGCGGGATCGAAGGCAGAGATGCACAAGGAAAACGTCCTCGCCTGGGTACGTGATGTTACGGCGCGGTGCGAACTCACCTTCTCGGTCTGCTCCGGCGCGTGCATCCTCGGCGCAGCGGGACTTCTGGACGGCCTGGAGGCCACCACGCACCACGAGGTTCTTCCCAGGCTCCGCGAGGTCGCTCCCCGAGCAATCATCCGGGAGGATCTTCGCTTTACCGACAACGGACGGATCTGCACCTCCGAGGGAATCTCCGCGGGCATCGATCTCTCGCTGTACCTGGTGGAACGCCTCTGCGGAAAGACAGTGGCGGACAGAACCCGGGTGTACATGGAATACGGGGACTGGCGGGAACGACGCTGAAAGGGCGGTACCACGCCTCCGGATCAGCGACGGATTTTGAAAAATTTCATGAATCGTGCGCTTTTTCTTGAGAAAAAATGAAAAATAATCGCAAAAAACCGAAGGAAACGTGTGATTCATCGGCAACAAGAATCTTTTCTCTAATCGGAGTATTCCGCCTTTCTCGGGAGCGCATGCCGAACGGGCACCGATTCGCTATACTGCACAGGAGGCGTTGTCGGGGGCATTCTTTCGCCCCGCATCATTCCGAGAAGGAAAGGATTTGATCCGATGTCCGCGAACGCTCCTGTCATCGACAAGGGAAACCTCTTCGACACGTTGCGTGCCATGGTCGCCATCGACTCGGTAAACCCCTCCCTGGTCCCCGGAGGGCGTGGCGAGGCGGATATCGCCGCCTGGCTCGGAGAACGCATGACCGCCCTGGTACTGGAGGTGGAGGTCACAGAGATCGCTCCCTCCCGCTACAACGCCGTGGGCATCCTCCGCGGAACCGGAGGCGGCAGATCGCTCCTCCTGAACGGTCACACGGACACGGTGGGCGTCGAGGGCATGACGATCCCGCCCTTTCTCGGAGACTATCGGGACGGGCGCCTCTACGGTCGGGGCACCATGGACATGAAGGGAGGCGTGGCCGCCCAGCTGGCGGCGGTCAAAGCCCTTGTGGACGCGGGACTGCGACCGAAAGGCGACGTGATCCTCGGCTTCGTCGCCGACGAGGAGTACGCGAGCCTCGGAACGGAAGTGCTGCTCCGGACAGTCCGGGCCGATGCGGGCATCGTCTGCGAGCCCACGGACCTCGGGGTCTGTGTGGCCCACAAGGGGTTCGTCTGGGCACGGGTTGACGTGGCGGGAGTCGCCGCCCACGGCAGCCGTCCCCTGGAGGGCGTGGACGCCATCGTGAAGGCGGGAAAATTCCTCGCCGAACTGGAAGCGCTGGAAGAACGCCTCAAGGAACGGACGCATCCTCTTCTGGGCGCACCGTCGGTGCACGCCTCGACCATTCGGGGAGGGCGTGAGCTCTCCACCTATCCGGATTTCTGCCGCATCGAGCTGGAGCGACGGACGCTTCCCGGCGAGAACAGTGCCCTGGTGGAGCGGGAACTCCAGACGATCCTGCGGGAGATCCGTTCCCGGGACAACAACTTCCGGGCCAACCTGGAGATGCTCTTCTCCCGGCCACCCCTTGAGGTGGACCCTTCCCTTCCCATCGTGGAAGCGCTCCGGGGCGCCTGCTCCCATGTGCTCGGGCGCATTCCGGACTTTTCCGGCATGAGCGGCTGGCTCGACTCGGCCCTTCTGGCGGAGGCGGGCATTCCCACGGTCATCTTCGGCCCCACGGGATACGGCCTGCACGGCGCGGAGGAGTTCGTGGAGTTCGACTCCGTGGTCGCCACGGCGGGAGTTCTTGCGGAGACTATTCTGACGTTCTGCGGCTCCTGAGAAAACGACCCGCGAACGCAAGGGCGGACACCACAGCCGCAGCAAAACGTAAAGAGAGAGGGCTTTGAGCGGAAATTCCGTTCAAGGCCCTCTCTCTTTTTTTCTTTCCGTGCTCCGGCCTTTTTCCTTCCGGTCCCTTTGCCGGAGCCCCGGGCCCCTCGCACCGAAAAAGCGGGTTCGGCGCGGGGCAACACCCGCCCTTGCGGAAAACCTCCCGACGCGCCTCGGGGAAAGCTCAGCGCGTCCCTTCCGAGGGTTCTCCATCGAGAAGGATCTCCAGCACCGACCGATCCACGTCGCGCATGCCCACGTCGGTGATCTTGCGCAGGTTGTCCATGGAATGCTGAAAATTCCGTCCCACAATGCCGTTCCTCTCGGGAAGAAACGCTCCGCCCAGGGCCGCCATGGCGGCGCTCTCCACGGCGGCGCCCGCCGAGGTAGCCATTTTGAGAGCACAGCCGTACTTGGCGCCGTCGCAGAGCATGCCCGTGAGATTGCCCATCATGAGATGCACCGCGTTCTCGATCTCCCGGGCACGTCCGCCCTGAAGCCAGGCGATTCCTCCCGCGGCGCCCGTTCCCGCCGCCACCGCACAGCCGCAATGAGGCGTGAGTATGCCCGTGCGGCTCTTGATGACCCCCACGATGAGCAGGGAGAGGGCGAGCGCCCGGTTCGTGGCCTCCCAGGATGCCTGGTAATGGCGCGCCGCGAGCCCCACGGTGAGAAAGAGAGTGATACCGTGATTGCCGCTGCCGTAGCAGCCGAAAATGGGCACGTCGCACCCTGCCATGCGGGCGTCCGCGGCGGCGGCCACCTTGCGCTTCACCCGGTTGACGAGATCGTCCCGAAGAAAGCTCTCCCGGGCAAGAAACGCGTACTGTGCCCCCAGCCCCAACCCGATCGGGGACGAAGAGGGACCGCATCCACCCCGTTCCCCCGCTTTGGCCGCGGCGAGGTTCATGTCCACTCCCTCGGCGAGGAAATCCAGTTCCTCCATGTCGAAGGACTCCACTGCGCGGAGAAGATCCTCCATGCTGCAGCCGCTGACCACGTCGAGGAGATCCGGATCGCCGTCGTCCTCCGCCGTTTCCTGGGCGAGGACGGTGCGCACGCCGTTCGTCACCGTCTCCACGATGCGGTCGTGTCCGCCCCGAATGACCGCCTCCCCCACACCCCGGTCGGTCTCCACGAGGGCCTTCACGTAGATGGGAGGCTCCTCTCCGGCGGCACGGAATTCCATGGGCCAGGCCTGCACGCACTCCTTCGCCCGGACCACGTCGTCCGCGGTGACCCCCCGGAGAAGGCGCAGCCCCTCGTCGGGATCGCCCCGGAGAACTGCCAGGGCCACCGCCAGGGGGAGACCGATTTCCATGGTCCCGGGGATGCCCACGGAGATGGCGTCCTTATAGATGTTGCGGTCCATCTCCACCACGATGCGCCGCACGTTTCCGCCGGTGAGACGGTAGGCGGCGGCGGCGGCAAGCCCCACCGCAACGGGGTCGGTACATCCCACGGTGACGAAGGTGTGCCTCCGCAACATCCGGAGAAAGGGCTCCCGGGCCTCCCTCGAAAGCATCGTTCCGTTCATGTCATCCTTTGTAGGCAACGATGTCGATCTCCACTTTCGCGTTCAGGGCCATGCCGGAGACCTCCACGAAACAGCGGGCGGGGAAGCTGCCGGAGAAATAGGAGGCATAGACCTTGTTGATCTCGGGGAAGTCCTTCATGCTCGCCGCGTAGATCACGGCCTTCACCACGTGGTCGAACGAAAGCCCCTGAGAGGCGAGAACACCCTGGATGTTCTTCATGACCTGGTGCGTTTCCGCAGCGGGATCGCCGTCCCCCACCATCTTGCCCGTGGCCGGGTCGAGCGCGATCTGCCCGCTCAGGTAAAGGAAATCTCCCGCGTAGGTCCCCTGGCTGTAGGCGCCCACCGCTGCCGGGGCCTTGTCCGTGACGACTGTCTTTCTCATGATCGATCCACCTCCGTCGAATATGGCCGCGCTCGACCGGAGCGCGAAAAGTGAAGTTTCAGTTCTATGAAATCTCTGAAATAAGGCTGCGTCAGCCCCGCAGGGCGTCTCGCGGAGCCTGATGCGACCCGAGTCAAAGGAAAGCGAACGGTTTTTCTTCAGAGCTTCCCTATCTGATGCCCAGGATCATTCTGGGGAGCAGAAGCGAGAGATCCGGAAAAAAGGTGGTGAGCAACAGCACCGGCAGCCAGCCGAAGCAGATCAGCACCAGTGTGGGATAGAGCATGCCGTTCACCGCCGCGCCGTTCAGACGTCCACTGAGGTAGAGCACCGGCGCCGTGGGTGGCGTGATGTTCCCCATCCCGAGATTCACGCCGAGGATGGCCGCGAAATGGATGGGATGGACGCCGATGGCGGTCACCACGGGAAGCAGAATGGGCGTGCAGAGCATGACCGCGCTCACGTCGTCCATGAGCATGCCCATGACGACCATGAAGACGTTCACCATGAGGAGAATCCCCACCTTGCTGCTCGTGACGGATTGCAGCAGGGCCAGCAACTCCCCCGGAAGATCTTCCATGATGTAGAGACGGCTCAGGATCATGACGGAATAGAGCATGACCATGATGACCCCCGTGGTGGTGGCGGACTCCACCAGGACCTTCAGGAACTCCCGCCCGTTCAGCCCCTTGTAGATGAAGAACCCCACGGGAACCGCGTAGACCGTGGCGAGGGCGGCCGCCTCGGTGGGGGTCATGAATCCACCGTAGATCCCCCCGAGGACGAGCACGGGAAGAAAGAGCGCCGGAAGCGCCCGGGTGGTGCGCTTGCGCACGAGCGCCGAAAATTCTCCCGGCGCGAAGGGTTCCGCCAGGACGAGATCCGGATTCTTCCGCTGCATCCACATGTTGATCGCCGCGAAGAGCACCGTGAGGATCACCCCGGGGATCACCGTGGCGAGGAAACAGGCCAGCACAGACTGCCCTCCCACCCAGGAATAGAGGATCATGATGGCGCTGGGCGGAATGAGGATACCCAGCACGGAGGCGTTGGCGAGAAGTGCCGCCGCGTACCCCTTGGAATAGCCCGCCTTCTCCAGGCGGGGAAACATGATGGAACCGATGCAGGAAAGGGTGGCGCAGCAGCTTCCCGTGATGGAGCCGAAGACCGCGCAGGACACCACCGCAACGGCGCCGAGACCGCCCCGGATCCGCCCCACGAAGAGGTCCACCACGTCGATGAGTTTCTCGCCGATGTTGCCGCGCTCCATGATCCCCCCCGCCATGATGAAGAGCGGAATGGCGAGGAGCACGATGGTGCTCATCTTGCTGTACCCGTAGGGAAGCAGGAAGCTCGGGTCGTACCCTCCCAGAACGATGACGTACACCGAGGAGGCGAGGAAGGCGAAGGGAACAGGAATGCCCACCACGAGAGTGACGAAAAGCAGAACGAGCGCGCCGATGATCATGCCGCATCCTCCTCCGGAATCATTCGCCCGCCCCCCGGAGATGTTCCGGGTCTTTCCGCCAGGCTGCAGCGAGGACCTTTCCGTCCTCCAGGACGTTGCCGGCAAAGTAGACGGACATGAGCACCAGGCCGAAAAAAATGGCGCTCTGGGGGATCACCAGCGGAATGCGCCACACCGGCGTGGCCCCCCCCTTTTCGAGCCCCCAGGCGAACATGTGCCACCCCCACCAGGCGAAGAGCGTGGAGAGGCCGAACGTGCACAGGGAGGAGAAGCAGGCGAGAGCCGCCTTGAGCCTGGGATTCTTCACGTAGACCGACACCACGTCGGCGGTGATGTGACTCCGCTCGTAGGCACCGAAGGCACCTCCGGCGAAATAGAGCCAGTAGGCGAAGATCACGATGATCTCCTCGCTGCCGTAGAGATCTGTCCGGAAAACATAGCGCAGAACCGCCGCAATGCTGATTCCCACGGCAACGACGATACTGCAGACAATCATGATGCCCTTCTGGAGTCCCAGAAGAGCGTGCCCCAGCATGCCGTTTCCGAAGGGATTTCCCCGTCGCCGGGGCGTGCAGTCGCTCGCCAAGGGACAACGCTCCTTTCTTTCCGCGATGCCGGGACGGTCCGGGGTCCCACCGGGAACCCCGGCCGTCCGCCGGCGGTACAGCGTTCTACTGGTACTGCTTCGCCAGTTCGTCCATGATCTCGGGAGTCAGGCGGTCCCGCAGGCGGGGCCAGGTGGTCTCCCGGGTGTAGTCCGCGAGAGCGGCGAGTTCCTCGTTCGAGAAGGTATTCACGGCGATGCCCGCCTCGCGCATCTTCTCGAGGTACTCCGTGTCGTCCTTCTGGGCGATCTCGGTGCTCTTGGCCTGGAGTTCGGCGATGACATCCATGAACATCTTCTGGTCCTCCGGGGAGAAGCTGTCCCAGAGCTTCTTGTTGATGAGCCAGCACTCGCTCTCAAGATGGGAGTTGTACTGGTAGTAGTCCTTGATCACGTCCCGGAAACTGAGGTAGGTCAAAACGGGAGGACCGCCGCTCCATCCCTGGGCGACGCCGGTCTGCAGGGCCGTGTAGAGTTCGGCGTAGGGAACGGAGATGGTGGTGTACCCCAGGTCGTCCGCGTGGAGCTTGAACACGTCCATGGGGGGCACCCGGAGCAGGACGTTCTTCTTCGCCTTGGGATCTGCGGCGTTCTCCACGGGAACCGTGGTGGCAAAACCGCCGAGACCTTCGATGTTGAAGCCGAGGAGCTTCACGCCGAGCTTCTCGTGAATCGAGCCGAGGGTCTTCACGATGAAACCGTCGGGAGCGAAGAAAGTCTTCACCTGGTCATAGTTCTCGACGAGATAGGGGACGTAGGTCAGTTCAAGGCGCTGGTCGAACTGGCTGGGAATGTTGATGAGGGCCATTTCCAGCGTTCCCCGCATGATCTCTTCGTACACCTGGGTGTAGTCGCCGAGCTGGTTCGCCGGATAGACCTTGATCTCGAACCGGCCGCCGGACTGCTTTTCGATGGCTTCCTTGAACTCGAACTGGTGTTTCGTGGCCTGGTGTTCCATGGGGCTCTGACCGGCCATGCGGATCTTGACCGTCTCCGCCGCCCATCCCGAAACGGCGAAGAGAACCGACAACGCAACGACGAGGATGCCGAATACCATTTTTCTCATGAAATGACGTCACCTCATTTCTTCTGCCGGAGCGAAAAACCGCCTCCGCTCCCTCCCGAAAACCACCCACCGCCACCGCGGTTTCCACTCCGCGACACGCCCCCCGATACCGGATCGCCCTCCGGAGGAGGACACGCCGCCGGTCAGCCACGTCCCCTTCACCTCGGGCCGACACACCCGCTCTCCCTCCGATCCCTCACCCCCTCCCGTTCACCCCGAACACCGCCGCATCGGACCCGATACAGGCACCGGAGCCCTTCACAACCACGGAAACGCACAAAAACTCCGACGTTTGGAACATATTCCCTGCTGCCACCGTTTTTCCGGCCGGGCTAGAGCAGACCGAGAATGTCCACGTCCTGCCTGAGGAAATAGCGGTCCTTGCCGGCGAACTCCTCGAAGGCCCGCACCTGCCCCCGGGAACGTTCCGCGTCCTTCAGAAAAACCCCGATGAGCAGGGAATGAACCAGGGCCATGGCTCCCGCCAGAGGGTCGATGAAGGTGATGAACTTCATGGGCACGGGAAAGAGCACGTCCGAGAGAGGGGCCAAAGGCGAGAGCACGCTGTCCGTGATGCCGATGACGGGCACACCCTTGGCCTTGAGAAATTCCACCGTGGTCTGGATGCGCCGGGGATACCTGGGAAAGCTGAAGACCAACGCTACCGAATCGGGACCGATGTCCTGAACGGCATTGAAGACCCGCACGTCCAGCGTGGTGGCGCTCTGCACGTTCGCCCTCAGGACACCCAGAAAGAACGCCGCGTAGGAGGCGACGCAGGCGTTGGGCTCGTACCCCACCACAAGGACCTTCTTCGCCCCGGAGAGCAGATCCACCGCCCGCTCGTAGGCGGCGGCATCGACGGCGTCCCGCGTCTCGTTGAGAATGCCCGCCTCCAGCGCGAAAACCTTGGCGAAGAGCGTGTCCCCGGAACTCTCCCTGTCCAGGGGAAACCTCCGGAGCGAGGAAATGTCCTCCTGGAGCAACGCCTGAATTCCCGCCTGGAACTCGGCGAACCCCGTATAACCGAGCGCCGTGGCAAGCCGCGACACCGTGGCGTCACTGACCCCCGCCGCAGCGGCGAGAGCGACGGAGTTCATGAACGCCGCCTCAGAACCGGATTCCACGACAAAGCGGGCCAGTTGTCGCTGCTTGGGACTCAGCCGCTCCCCCATCGTCCTGATGCGCTCCAGCACGGAACCGTTCGGATGCTCTTCCGCTCTTCGCACGTGCTTCGCCATCGGTAACGACTCCTCTTCTTCAAAAATTTTTTCTGAAGAAAATTTTTCATCACTCCGTGCCCTCTTTGTATCCCAACCGTCTTGTTCTGTCAACCCGCCGGGATGAATCGCGACGGGCCACACACGGACTACACCACGCAACGACGACGCCCCAGCCGCGATCATAAGACGGCAGGGGCGTCGGCGTTTCCCAGAAGAAAAATCCGCGGGTTTAGACCAAAACCC
>NZ_JARKPW010000170.1:0-20444 GCF_029975095.1 Aminiphilus sp. | reverse complement strand
TTTCAGGACCGGCTGGTTTTGCATACCCTCTTTCAGGGCTATATTCTGCTGTCAAGTTGCGTCTTTCTAAAAATCCCTCAATTCCTTTCCGGTTACTTCACCTCGTCTATCCCTCTTGACTTTTGATAGCTGGTCTCCTTGCTTGCGCGGTCTCTGAGAAAGGGATATACTCACCATCGGATCCCTGTCTCTGGTTACCGTTTCTTCATGTAGCGCTTCTTCACGGCGAGATCCACTATGGACGAAGAGATGGCGGACGCAGGTCTTCAATCCGCCTCGCTTTCAAGTGTGATCGGGAGGAGGCGGAAGTCCATGGAGGTTCTGAAGGTATCCGCGAACTCGCAACCCAAGGCTGTGGCGGGTGCTATTGCTGCAGTGCTTCGAGAGCAGGGGGGCGTCGAGGTGCAGGCCGTCGGTGCCGGGGCGGTGAACCAGGCGGTGAAGTCCATTTCCATCGCCAGAGGGTACGTGGCGCCCAACGGTATCGACATGATCTGCATACCTGCTTTCGCCAAGATCGAGATCGACGGCGAGGAACGCACCGCCATCAAATTTCAGGTGGAACCCCGCTGAACACGGTCACCGGCGCGATTCGTGCGTGCGTGCGCGGCGGCTCGACCCTCCGGGTCGGGTCGCTTTTTCATATGGATCAGAGACCAGAAGGAGGCGTAGGGCATGGAAAGCATCAAGGCACCCCGCGGAGTTCGGGACATTCTTCCCGAAGAGTCGTGGAAATGGGCGTTTGTCCTGGATGTCGCCCGTCGAACTGCCGAGGATTTCGGCTACGCGGAAGTCCATCTTCCCGTGTTCGAGCACACGGAACTCTTTTCCCGGGGTATCGGTGAGACGACGGATGTGGTGGAAAAGGAGATGTACACGTTCCAGGATCGAGCGGAACGGAGCCTTACTCTTCGCCCCGAGGCCACGGCCTCCATGGTTCGTTCCTATCTCGAACACGGTATGCACCGGGGGGTGCAGCCCGTCAAGCTGTGGTGCGCCGGTCCCATGTTTCGCTACGAGCGTCCGCAGAAAGGGCGTTACCGTCAGTTCTGGCAGCTTGACGTGGAGGCGATCGGTGCGGCGGATCCCTTCGTCGATGTGGAGATCATCGCCCTTTCCCTGGAGCTGTACCGACGTCTCGGGCTTTCCAATCTCGAAGTGAAGGTCAATTCCGTGGGGTGTCCCGAATGTCGTCCCACCTATCGAAAGACGCTGCGGAGCTTTCTCGAACCTCGCCTGGACGAGCTGTGCGATACCTGCCGCAGTCGGTTCGACAGGAATCCTCTTCGTATTCTGGATTGCAAGAACCCCCAGTGTGCGGCCATCGCGGACCAGGCCCCCTCGGTGGTGGAGAGCCTCTGCGGGGAGTGCGGCACCCATTTCGGGCTTCTGCAGCGGGGGCTCGAAGGAATCGGAGCGAGTTTCTCCCTGGACAAGCGCCTGGTGCGGGGGCTGGACTACTATACGAAGACCGCCTATGAAGTGCTCTCGGGGGATCTGGGAGCCCAGAACGCCGTGTGCGGCGGAGGGCGTTACGATAATCTCGCCGAGGTCATAGGCGGACCGCATGTGCCGGGTGTTGGTTTTGCCGCGGGCATTGAAAGGATCGTTCTCACCATGGAACAGCAGGGATGCTTTATGGGCTCGGCTCCCCGCCCGGCTGTCTTCGTGGTCTGTCCCGACGAAGAGGCACGCCCGGAGGCGTTCGCGTTGCTGCATCTTCTGCGGCAGTCCGGCGTTGCTGCGGACATGGACTTCACCGGGAAGGGAATGAAAGCGCAATTGAAGGTTGCGGCGGGCAAGGGGGCGCTCCTGGCCTGCATTCTCGGCAGCGAAGAGCTGCGCGCTTCCCGGCTGGCCGTCAAGGATCTCGAGAGCGGAGAGCAGCATCTGTACGCTCGGGAAGAGGGGGTCGCGTCGATTCGCAGTCTCCTCTCGAACAAAGGAATTTCCCGGAAAGACGACTGAGCCGGGCGAGCCTTTCTCCGGTCGCATCGGCGGCCCCTCTTTGCGAAAAGGGACGAAACTCTAGGAATACGAAGGTGATGGGTGTTATGGAGCGGCGGTTTTTCGATGCGACATGGAAACGAACGGTCTATTGCGGGGAAGTCGGCTCACGTCACGAAGGAACGGAAGTGCGTCTCAACGGATGGCTCCGTCGCCGCCGTGATCTGGGGGGCATCATCTTCATCGAGTTGTGGGATCATACGGGGATTGTCCAGATCGTATTCAACCCCGAGGAACAGGAAGCGATCCATGACCTGGCGGGAGAGCTGCGGAACGAGTACGTGCTCGCCGTCCGGGGTGTGGTACGTGCCAGGCCCGCCGGAACGGAAAACCCCTCGATTGGTACAGGGTTTCACGAGGTCGCGGTTTCGGATTTTCTCCTCCTTTCTCCGAGCCGTGCTCTTCCCTTTGACATGAACGATGTGGACAAGGTTGACGAAAACCTCCGCCTCCGCTACAGATATCTGGATTTGCGGCGTCCCAGGCTGCAGCACAATCTTCGGGTCCGCCACCGGATCGCTCTGTTTACGAGAAACTTTCTCTCCCGGGAGGGTTTTCTCGAAGTGGAGACGCCCATGTTGACCAAATCCACACCCGAGGGTGCTCGGGACTACCTTGTCCCCAGTCGGGTCAACCCGGGAATGTTCTATGCCCTTCCTCAGTCTCCCCAGATCTTCAAGCAGATTCTCATGGTAGGTGGCTGCGACCGCTACTACCAGATCGTGAAATGCTTCCGCGACGAGGATCTTCGTGCGGATAGACAGCCCGAATTCACCCAGATCGACATCGAGATGAGCTTCATTACCGAAGAGGATATTCAGTCCCTTATGGAGCAGTTCATGCAGGGACTTTTCAGGGACATTCTCGGCGAGGAGCTTCCGTTGCCTTTTCCCAGGATGACCTGGAGAGAGGCGATGGAGTCCTACGGAAGCGACAAACCGGATCTTCGCGTTTCCGCAAAACTTGTGGACCTTCACGACGTCTTCGCCGATTCGGGAATGGAGGCGTTCCGCACCCTCCTCACCGAGAAGGGAAGTGTCCGCGGATTGCCCTTTGCCGGCGGAGCGGCGCTGTCGCGGAAGGAGTTCGCAGAGCTGGAGGCGAGAGCCAAGGCCCTTGGTGCGGCGGGTCTCGCGGTTTTTCAGGTCAAGGAAGGCACCCTCAAGGGACCTCTTGTCAAATTCCTGGATGAGGAGGCCCAGAAACGGCTCCGTGCTACGGCTCAACTCGGCGAGGGTGACGCGCTCCTCGTCGTGGCGGACAAGGACTGGAGGAAGGCCTGTGGCATCCTCGGTACGCTGCGGCTCGAACTCGCTCGGGAACGGAATCTTGTCGAGGAAGGATGGCGCTTTCTTTGGGTCACGGAGTTTCCCCTGCTCGAGCGGGACGAGGAGGAGAACCGGTGGGTTGCCGTGCACCATCCCTTCACCTCGCCGAACATGGAGGATCTCGGGCTTCTGGAGAGCGATCCCGGTAATGTGCGTTCCCGGGCCTACGACATGGTTCTCAACGGCAACGAGGTGGGGGGAGGTTCCATACGCATTCACGATCCGGAGGTGCAGCAGAAACTCTTCGGTGCCCTGGCCTTCACACCTCAGGATGCGGAGGAGCGCTTCGGCTTCCTTCTCGATGCGCTGCGGAGCGGAACGCCGCCGCACGGAGGCATCGCCTTCGGGTTGGACCGTCTGGCCATGCTGCTCTGCGGCGGGCGTTCCATACGGGATGTCATGGCCTTTCCCAAGACGCAGAAGGCTCAGTGTCTCATGTCCGGAGCGCCGGGCCTGGTGGAGGACCGCCAGCTTGCGGAGCTTCATGTGACGAGAGCGCTTCCCTCGAAGGAGTAAGCTCAAAAAACGGAGTCTTCGCGGCAAAAGGGACGAGGGGAACAATGCGGAGGTGGAGTCCATGGGCACTCCTCTCCGCATTGTTGTGTTTTCTTTCGAGAAGGCCGGGATGGTTCCGGTATAATGGAGCCGATGGAAGTGCGGGCCCCCGCGCGAATGCCGGAACAAGGAGGAGACGGGAATGCAGATAACGTTTCTCGGACATGCCGCGTTTTACGTGAAGAGCGAAGGGCTCTCGGGTCTCATCGATCCCTTTCTCTCGGGAAATCCAAAGGCCGCATGGACGGCGGACTCCGCGAAGGACGTGAACTACATTTTCCTCACCCACGGCCACGGGGATCATCTCGGTGACACCGTGGCCATTGCGAAACGCACCGGGGCGACGGTGGTCACGAACTTCGAACTCGCGGCCTATCTTGAGCGGCAGGGAGTCGCCACCCACGCCATGCACATTGGTGGTCGGGCCATCTTTCCCTTCGGCAGAGTGAAGCTGACGCCGGCATGGCACGGCTCGGGCATTGCCCACGGTGACACCGTGCTCTACGGGGGAACTCCCGCGGGTTTTCTCTTGGAACTCGAGGGCAGGAAACTCTACCATGCGGGCGATACGGGGCTTACCATGGAAATGCAACTCCTGGGCGACGAAGGGATCGATGTGGCGCTGTTGCCCATCGGAGGGAACTACGTCATGGATGTGGAGGACGCCGTGAGGGCCGTCGGGTTGTTGCGTCCCAAAGTCACCGTTCCCATGCATTACGATACTTTCCCGCTCATTTCTGCCGACCCGGAGCATTTTGCGTCCCTTCTGCGGGGGAAAACGGAGGTGCGGATTCTCGCCCCCGGCGAGGTGTTCACCCTTTGAAACGGTGCAGGCCGACACGGGGTCCATGTCGGCCTGCACGCGGAATGACTCCGCAGAGTTCGGGATGAAACGAAGGATCCCCTTTCGGGAGGCGCATTCGCGCCTCCCGAAAGGGGATCAGTATTTGAGACCGAAGACGGGATGGAAAATGCGCGTGTCGTACAGGAAGGCCGTCTGCTCCTCCAGCGCCTTTTTCGCCTGTTCTCCCAGGCTGATGGCGAGGGCCGAGGTGAGGACGTGCACGAGGAAGAGCGGTCCGATAATGCTGCTCCCGAAGGTCGGGCTCGCGGCACTTACGAAGAGGGCGAGTTCACTCTCCTTGCAGACGGGAGCGGCGGGGCTGTCGGTAATGCTGATCACCGAGGCGCCCTGTTTCCGGCAGATCGCGACGGTTTCGGTGACTTCAACCACCTACCGGGGCAGTTCGCAGACCACGAGGAGGTCCTCAGGCCCGACGGAGCGAGCCTGTTCGATGAGCGTGAGGGATCCCCGCCGAAGGGAATGTCCGCCGAGTCCCATGACGCGGAGGCGCATGTAGAGGGATTCCGTGACGAGCGAAGAGATGCCCCAGCCGAGGCAGTAGATATCGCGGGCCTTGCGGATCAGGCGACAGAAGGCGAGGACTTTTTCCTGGCTGAGCTGGGTCCAGGTGTCATCCAGATTTGCGTGTTCCATGCGAAGAATGGTCTCGTGAAGGCTTTCCTCCCTGTCCACGGATTTCGCGAGCATCGCTGCAGGATTGACCTGCTCGAGAATGGCTTCTTGCAGCGCGTCCTTGAGCTCCGCATAGCCGGCGAACCCAAGCATGCGCGCTACGCGCACCAGCTGCGCCTTGGACACTTCCAGTTCGTCCGCCACTTCGCCGATGGAGCGAAACGCAGCTTCCCTCATGTTGCCGAGGAGATAGGCTACGGCTCGCCTCGCCTTGGTGGGCATCTGTTCCATTTTCTCCTGCATCAGCGCCTGGAGATGCGAGCGATCCATGGAGGTCACCGTCCTGTGAGCGTGATGAACTTCGGTAACATTAACGTCACTTTAGTGTACGGAATACAGGAGGAAAGTCAAGACGACGGGACGTCGAGTTTCTCTATTCGTTTTTGTGCGATGGCAAGAAAGACCAGGGAGAGCGCGAAGGCGACGAGCGCTGAGAGAGGCTGGCACCACCAGACACCATCGATGCCCCAGAGCGCGGCGAAGAGATACGCCGCAGGAGCTCGAACGACGAGAGTCCTCACGATCTGGACCGTCATCCCGAAGAACGTGTACCCCGTTCCCTGGAAGAAGCCGTTGTAGGTGATATCCAAAGCAGTGAAGACGTAGCCTGTCACCGAAGCGCGAATGGAGGCCGCCGCCATGGCGGCTACCTCCGGGTCGGGGCGGAAGAGGGCGAGCAGGGGATGGGGGAATGCAAAGATGAGTGCTCCCACGATGAGCATCATGATCGTATTGGTCGTCGCTGCCAGGCGGACGCCTTCCTTGATCCGTCCGAGGTCGCCTTTGCCGAGATTGTGTCCCACAAAGGGGATCAGTGCGGCATTGATGCCGAAGACGGGCAGAAAAGCAAGTCCCTCGATGCGGTTGCCGAGCATCCAGGCTCCTATCGCGTCGGACCCGAACATGGAGAGGACCTTGTTCACACCGGCCATGCCGAGGGACATGCTGCTCTGGGAGAGGGCAACGGGGAGTCCCACAGCGATGATGCGTCTCCATGCGACGGCAAAAGTCGGTTCCCAAAGAGGAAAGAGTGGCAGGGTGATGTCGCTTGACCTGCGCAGTGCCGAGGCCACGTAGAGAATCGAGGCGATGCGGCCCACGAGAGTGGCGAGGCTCGCCCCCGCGATACCCCAGCCGAAGGTGAACATGAACAACGGATCCAGCAGCGCGTTGAGTCCGTTGCCGAGGACCATGCTCACCAGAGGAACCATCGTGTTGCCCTGGCTGCGGAAGGTGCTGTCCGCGAGGATGGAATAGGCCATGAGGGGCATGCCGAGAAGAATCCAGTAGTTGTAGCGGTAGCACTCTTCCAGAACCATGTTCTCGCCGCCGAGGGCCGCGAAGAAGATGTCCGAGAAAGGTCTGTAGAGAAGGGGCATGGTCGTCAGTGAAAGGAGAAGCGTAAGAATCAGTCCTGCCCGCGCGGTGGTACGGGCGCTTGCAAGATCGTTCGCTCCCAGATTTCGGCTCACGAGGGCCGTGCATCCCACGGCCATTCCGTTGGTGAGAGCAAAAGAGATGAACAAAAGAGGAAAGGTGAGGGACGCCGCGGCAAGGGGGGTTCCTCCGAGCCAGGCGATGAAAATCGTGTCCACAAGATAGAAAAGGGTATGAAAGAGCATGGATGCCATGGAGGGAAGGGCAAGGCGCAACAGTGTCCTGCCCACAGGGCCGGAACCCATGTCCAGGCCTTTGTTCCGGGAACCTCCGGTCACATCCTCTTCCGGGGGACGTGTCGTTGTTTCGTGTTCCGAGCCGGCATTTTCCTTCATGGCACGTTCCTCTCTTCATTGTCCGCCTTGTTCACCTTTGCTCCATGCGTTCCGTTGCCTTTGTCGCCGGGCATGTTTTTCGAGGAGCCGCTCCTTCTCCGGTTTTTCGCCTCTCCAGTCCAGAAAAGAAGACGGAGCACCTCGACGGGCTCTGCACCGGTGATGCGGGAGAGAAGGCGTATTCCCCATCCGCCGTGTCCCGTGAGCAGGGAGCGCTGTGCTGCGGGAACGACCCAGGGACCGCGGGGGGTTGTTTCGGCAAGCTCCAGTGCCAGAGCCGAGCCTCGGACCAGTTCACCCAAGGCCGGGTGGTAGGGACCGGCGACGACGGAATTGCGCAGAGAAACCGTTTCCTGGAGTCCGATACGCAGAACGGGAAAACCAAGTTTTTTTGCAAGCAGAAACCATCGGCCTCCCTGTATTGCCGCGTCCTCCACGGAGAGCGGTTTGTATCGTCCCTGGTGAAAGCGCCGTTCCAGCTCCGTACCGGCAAGAACGAGACAGGGATACAGACGCAACGGAAGTTGCCGGGAGTCCGGAAGAGCGGCGAGGCGGCGGAGGTCTTCCAGTGCCGAGGAAAGATCTTGCTCCGGAAGACCCAGCATGAGTTGGACGCCGACAGGTAGGTTGCGGGCACGAAGTTTTTCGATGCCCGAGATGACCGCCTCTCCGTCGTGATTTCGGTGTGATGCGATGAGGACCTTTGCATCGAGCGAAGCAGCCCCGAGTTCCGCTGCTGAGATCGGATAGGTCTCCAGTTCTTCCAGGATAGAGGCGTCGTCAAGGCAGCGGGGATGTGTGGAGAAACGGAGCAGACTGCCCGGAGGAGCTTTTCGGAAGGACTGCAGATATTCCCGAAGAAGTGGTCTGGGAAGGCAGGTGAAGCTGCCTCCGAAGAAGCAAACTTCGCACGGCTCGGGAGACGGCGTTTCCTGCCTTTCCACCGAGGAGACGCCTCTGCTGCGAGTGAAGAGGGTTTCTGCGACATCCCGGGGAGAGGGCGGTTCAACTCCGGTGATTTCCCGCTGATCGCAGTAGACGCAGTGGGAAGGGCACCCCTTCATTGGAAGAAAAAAAGGAATCCGCCGCATGGTGTCGTACCCCCTGCCCTGCGTTGAAGCGCGGAAACGTTCCGGTCGGTTTTTCTCTGGATCGGTCTCGGTTGTTGCGGACGGTTCCCCGGATGCGGGAGGCATTATACGCGGCAGCGTCACCGTTGACAAGGAGTGCTGCGGACCAGGCGACAGAAGCGCCCTTGTCTCGGCGACGACCGTTCTCCCGCTGACTTCCTCCTCATGTCACCGTCAGGGTCGGGAGCAGTCTTTTCGCCCTGATATCTCAAATGCTTCAGGACGCATGTCCCGTGTCGCGCCTCAATGTGGTTCGGAGACGAGCGCTCCCGTGCTTTTCCTCGTCGGTGTCATCCTTTCGAAAAAGCGCTCTTGTGTGGCATGAGTTCCGAGAAAAGACCTCATTCGAAAAACCGGCTTCCGATTTCCTCGCACCAGTGGAGAAACACTGTTGCCGCGAGAAGGTCCGCCGCACCTCCCGGGCTGATCCCTTCGGAGGAGAACCGTTCGCCCAGCGAGCGTAACCCGTGTCGCCCCTCGGTGGTGAAGACGCTTCCCTGCTCGAGCACTTCCAGAACGATCCGTTTGTATTCTTCCATCCAGAAGAGAAACCCTTTTCGATGCATGACGTTGCTGTCCTCGCTGACGAGCATGAGGTGAAGCAGGCAGTGTAGGGCTGCGTCGTTGAAGGAACTTCCCCTTTGCAACGCGTCTTTCAGAGCGGGAAGACCGTGGTGGAGCAACGCGGGAAATCCTGCCTCGGCTTCTCCTCTGATTCCTGTGACGCCGTGCTCCAGGTAGAGTTTCTCACCATGGGTCAGGGGTCTCGACGGGAGCGACGAACGTAACGGTGCGAGTTCTCCGGCCACGCATCCCCGAATGGGTAGAGAAGCGAGGTGGCAGAGGCACTCTGCAGCAGGTGGGGTTTTCAGTGCCACACACCGTCCTCCGCCGTACAGGAGTAGGGAGAGAATGAAGATCAATCCCTTGTGGGTGTTTATGCCTCCCGTTGCGGAGAACATGGTTTTCTCCATGGAAAGACCGTTGCCCCGAAGGCGGACGAGCGCTTTTTCGGGAGGGACGGCCTCCAGCCCCACCCGGGCCTGTTCCCGCCATTGAGGTGCGAGAGATCGGGCGCTCGTTACGAAGAGGTCGAAATCCATGTCCTTGTGGGCTCCCGAGGAAAAACGATCCACAAGGCCTGGCTTCGGCGCTGCGTAAACTTCCCAAAGGGCGGCGGCGGCGGCGAGAAATCCGAAAAGTACGTCCGCTGGCATGTGTGAGACCCCCTGTCTGTATGGCTCGTCGCTGTGTTGTCCAACGTGTTCCGCGATGCGGAGAGACGGCGGTGCGTCATGGCGCACCAGGAAACGAAGGATCTCGTGATACCGTTCGCCTCCATCGGCAGGCGGGCACAGGAATTTGTGTTGACGGAAAGCGCGACGTGAGGCATACTCAAACTAAAATAGAAAGCACTAACAAAGGTAGGTTGATTTGTGTATGGCAACCGTGACGTCCCGAGGCGAAGATTACCTGAAGACAATATACAAGCTCCAGCGGGAACGCAAGGTAGTGCGCATGAAAGATCTCGCCGCGGAACTCGGTGTTCGGGCGCCCACCGCAGTGGGGGGTGTTCTTCCCCTTAAGGAGGAGGGACTTGTCTGGCAGGAACGGTACGGTTATTTGGAACTCACGGAGGCGGGGGCCGGTCTGGCCGAGGAAATCATCGAAAGAGAACGGCTTCTCGGTGCCTTTTTCCGGGATGTTCTCGGCCTTGACGAGGAGGCGGCCTTGTCGAACGCCTGCGCGGTGGAGCATTGCATTACACCTGTCTGCCAGGAGCGTTTCACGGCCTTCCTCCGTTTTCTGCACGTCTGTTCTTTGCCGACGCCGCGCTGGCTTCAGCGGTATCATGAGTACCTCAGAACGGGAGAAATTGTCCGATGCAGTTGTAATCACAGCGATGCCTGTACGTGTGGAGCTTCTTCGGAGATTGTTCACGAGTCGTGAAGAGGTTTGCGCCTCGTGGTACAATCCCTGAAGATTTCGTCGAATGGAGGAAAACGAAATGACCATCCGGCTTTATAGCACATCCACATGTCCCTGGTGCGAAAAGGTGAAGGCATACCTTCGGAGGCGGGAGGCGGCGTTCGAGGAACTCGATATTTCCAGGGATTCGAGCGCGGTGGAGACAATTAAGACTCTCACGGGCCAGGTGGGTGTTCCCGTCCTCGACATCGATGGGCGCATCATTGTCGGATTCGACCGGGACGCCATCGACGACGCGCTCGGCGCGTTCGTCGAGGCGAGCTGACCCTTCGGAAAAAATCGTGGACAGCAG
Source organism: Aminiphilus sp. (assembly GCF_029975095.1). NCBI lineage: Bacteria > Thermotogati > Synergistota > Synergistia > Synergistales > Aminiphilaceae > Aminiphilus > Aminiphilus sp. The sequence goes on along the minus strand of NZ_JARKPW010000170.1, from coordinate 9,834 downwards.
GGAACTCGAGAGTTTCATCACCACTGTCGAAAAAGGGAGTATTTCGAGAGCGGCCGCCTTTCTGGGACTCTCTCAGCCCGCAGTGAGCAAGCATATTTCCAAACTTGAAGAGGAGCTTGGAACGGATCTTCTCGTTCGCGGGCACGCTCGCTCGTTGTTGACCCGTCAGGGAGAGGTCGTTTATCGCTATGCCCTGCAGGTCCTCGAACTTCAGAGGGCTGTTCGCAAGGAGATCGCCGAGACTTCCGGAGAAGTGGAGGGCCTTGTCCGCCTCAGTGCCAGTTCGATTCCGGGAGACTTCCTCCTGCCGGAACTTCTCGTTCGTTTTCGCAGGAGCTATCCCCGAGTGGAAGTGGAGGTGTCCGTCTCGGACACGAAGCAAGCGCTGTCGGATCTGATGGAACGACGTGCGGATCTGGCCGTGGTGGGAGCCGAGCGGAATCTGCCCGGGCTCGCGAGTACCCACTTCTTCACGGATGAACTTGTCCTCCTTTGCCCTCGGGAACATCCCTTCGCGAAAAGGGAGTCCATTTTGCAGGAAGATCTTGCCGGGCAGGAATTGGTGGGGCGCATCGATGGATCGGGAACTCGCCATGTTCTTGAAGAAGCGCTTCGGAATGAGGGACGGGCGATTCCCGCCTCGCCGCTGCGTTTCGGCCATACCGCCGCATTGGTGAAGGCCGTCGCGGCCGGAGGGGGGATTGCGGTGGTCTCCTCGCTTGCGGTTCCTCCCGACGGCAACCTTGTGGCGCGTCCCTTCGCCCCGCCTCTCCTGCGCCCGTTCTTCTTCGTGCACGGTAGCCTGGCTTTTCGGCCGGTGAAGACCCTTGTGGAATTTCTCCGTCAGGAGGTGGAGACGTCGTGAGGTTGTTCGCGGAGAAAGTGTTCTTTCACTTCCTGTCTTCGTGGCGTTCGCGATTTCTTTCACGAGAACGCCTCCGGATTTCGTTGGTACTCTTCTTTTGCATCGGTTTTTGCTTCTGCGTTCTTGCCGGACAACCTTCCGGAGCGGAGGGGAAAGAAAACGATTCCGTAGATGTCCTTTTCTGGAACAGAAAATGGCAGCCTCTGAATGCTCTTGTTGTTGCCAGGAGTGCCGATTTGTCCCCCCGGGAGCTCTCTGTCGCTGCGAACGCCCTCTGGCTGCAGCGGCGTTACGGAGAGGCCATGGAGCTTTTTCGCAAAATCGGGAAGGAATGTCCTCGGGAATTACACCCTTATATGGAGATGCTCTTTGTCCTCGGGGAGGAGCGTTCGGACAGAAAGCAGGCCGGACTTGAAAGGGCGAAGAACCTCTGGGAAACCGCACCTCAGGGGCTCAAATATTATGTAGCTTATGCGCTGGCCCGACTCGAACGGGATCTCGGCAACACCGCGGCGAGTCGCACATGGTTCCGTCAGATGGTGAAACTCGGAGACGACAAGACACTGCGCAAGCCTGCACTCGACGCACTTCTAGCGTTTCCCGAGGCGGAAACGTCCGATGTGCTCCGCATGCTCGACGATTACCCCATGAATCGAGCGGCCCTCAAACTTCTGGGAAAAAAGAAAAATCTCGGTGCCGATGCCCTGACGAAGCTGGGCTATGCCGCCTACGTGGATCAGAACTACGCCAAGGCGGCACAGTTTCTCCAGGAGGCAGAGAAGAAGGGTGCCGGAGAAAGGGCCCGATTTTGGCACGCTTTTTCGCTGTACCGCATGGGAAAGGGAAATGAAGGGATCGAACTCTGGAGGACCGTGGCGGTCTCGGGAGACCGCTATGCGGAACGAGCAGTGAAACGGTTGGATATTGCCGCGAGAAACGGCTATCGTGACGCCGTTCTTTCCATTCTGTCCGAAGTGGCGGAAAAACGCACGGGAAGACCCGGGGAGGCCGCGGCGTACTATCTCATGCGGCTTCAGGAAAAGAACGCTCCGGAAAAGGCTCTGAAATGGCGGGAGAAATTGTTGCAGGAAGCCCCCCGCAGCTTCTATGCGGCGGAGCTTCTTTGGGAGGATGGTTGGCGCGCCTGGTTGCGCGACGAGTGGAAGACCGCTGCACGATTCTGGGAACAAGGGCTCGAAACCTCCGCCGGAGGTGACTGGCCTGCGAGGTTCCTTTATTGGAGTGCCGAGGCGCAGGAGCGGATCGGAGACGGTGCATCCGCCGCCCGGAACCGCCATCGCCTGGGCGAGTCATTTCCAACGAGCGTCTATACCTTTTGGCTGAATCCCCAGGGATCGAAACCCATCTCCGACGACCTGCCGCCTGTTCTTCAGGGAGAGGGGAGCCTCCTCGAACAATGGGGCTTCGTCACCTATGCGAGAATCCAACTGGGAAAGAGTTCCTCCCCCAAGGATCGTTTTCACGCGGCCCGGATTGCCCGATGGCAGGGGGACATTCGGGGGGCCTATCATCTGGCGGGAACGTTGGCAGGGCTTCTTCAACAGGGAAAGACGCTACCGCGAGAGTTGCTGGAGATGCTTTATCCCCGGCCCCACGAAAAAGAAATTCTCGCTGCGGCACAGCGTTTCGGGGTGGACCCGCATCTGCTCTGGGCGGTCATGCGTCAAGAAAGTGCCTTCGACCCCAACGCCACCAGCTATGTGGGTGCCATGGGACTCATGCAGCTCATGCCTGCCACGGCAAAGGGCGAAGCGAAAGGATTGGGCATGGAGCTGGGCAACGCCTATAAGCCGGAGACGAACATTCTTTTGGGAACAGCCCATCTTTCCATGAACCTCAAGCGGTTCGACGCCGTCGAACATGCCGTCGCCGCCTACAACGCCGGTGGCGGGGCTGTGAAACGCTGGCTCGAAAACGGCCGGGACATTCGTGAATGGGCGGAGAGTGTTCCCTACGAGGAGACCAACGGGTATGTCCGCAAGGTCATGGCCAATCACTTTGTGTACAGCCTGCTTTACGCCGGGTCCGCGCCGTCGTCCGGCGAAAACGGCGGGACCTTGCAGGGAGGAGAGGCTTCTGAGGCACCCTCCGAGGTGGAAGTACAGGAATTCGTCGAGGAGGAAGCAGCCCAGGAATAGAAAAACACCGAGGAGGGGAACGGCCGTTGCAGCAGACGCAGCAAGCGGATCCTGTCGAAAAAGTCCGTAAATGGCTCCACGAAGCGGGATTTCCCGTGGAGATCCGAGTGACCGAGGCGACCATTTTTACCGTTGAGGATGCCTCCATGGCCGTGGGTGTGCCGCCGTCGGAGATTCTCAAGAGTATTCTGCTTCTCGCCGATGAAAGGCCCGTGCTCGCTCTCATGAGCGGTCCGAACAAGGTGGATCTGAAGAAGGTGAAGCGGCATCTGGATGCCCGAAAGGTGCGCATGTGCGATCCCGATTTTGTCTTTGCCTACTCGGGGTTCCGCATCGGCGGTGTTCCTCCCGTGGGATATCCGGAGCAGCCTTTTGCGTTGCTTGACGAGGACCTCTTTCAGTTCGCCGTGGTGTGGGCGGCGGCAGGGTCGGATCACGCTTTCTTTCCCGTTGCGCCGGAGGAGTTACGACGCATCACCGGAGGCGAGGCCAGGGACATCAAAAGGTGACGATGTTCTTGGTGTTCTTGACTCCTTTCCCATAACCGCTCCAATGCATCCGACGCAACGAGGGAGCCGCCGCGGGCTCCCTCGTTGCGCGTCTCGCGTTCTCCGTTGTCGCCTCTTTCCCGGTTATTCTCTTTTGAGCGGGAGAATCGCGTCGAACCACCCGTCGAATTTGCGGGCGAGACTGATGGTATTCAGTGGTTTGAGGAAGAGTTCCACGTTATGGTCCGCCACTGCTCGGAGGAGGTGCCCCCCCACCACGGAGTGATCGGGTTTGCTCAAGGCGCCGTGCAGGTGGGGATAGAGCGCTTGGTCCTTAATGCTCACGTTGCCGCTCAACGCAAGAAGTTCGAAGACCTCGCCGTACTCCTTCGTCACGTATTCGTTGCCGTTGAACCAGCCGAACGTGACGTCCCGCAGCATTCCCACGCCGCCTACGACCACGGCGGAATCAATGTTGTTCTCCTCACACACTCGGGCGATACAGCTCCGCACATCTTCACCCTCGGAGAGCCGGATGGCCACTATTTCGCTGGTCGCCGCGTAACGCATGGTCTCCACCTCCTCGTTTCTTGTGCTTACTCGTATTCTACCATAGCACAGTGAAAGTACAATGGGTAAGGCGAATTTCAGGAGAGAATGTCCGGCCGTTTTTCTTCGGAAGAGGGGGGAGAATCGGAAGATGTTGGTGCGGCCTCAGGGCGGAACCACTTCCAGCAGGCTGCCGTGGAGGCGACGGCCAATCCTCCGGACAGAAAAAAGATCGAGGTGAGAGAATGGCCGCCGATGCTGCCCCCGAAAAGCGGGCCAAGCGCCCATGCGGTGTCCTGGGACGTCATGTACCCCGTGAAGGCGGCGTTGCGTTTCTTCGGAAACAGCCGTGCCGTAAGGGCCATCATCGAGGGATCGAGCGGTCCCTGAAAGAGGCCGTAGAGTCCTGAGAAAAGAGCAAGTACGGCGGTCGTCTTTGCCAGGCTGATGCCGAAGACGGCGATGGAGATACCGCAGAGCGAGGTGAGGACCACGGACATGGGGAGGAAGAGACTGATACGCCGGGCCAGAATTCCCCTGGTGAGGAGATTGCCGAGGCTGTAGGGAATGAAGAAGGCCGAAGCGTAGCTGCCCCGGGATGCGGCAAGGAGTGCGACGAATGTCTGCACGATGCAGTTCACGAGGTTCTGCGCGAAGGTGATCGTGAGAATCTGCCGGAAAAGGGAATTCCGTAGCATGTTTTCGGAAGAGCTCCGGCGCTCCTCCGGAGGGGCGCCCCGGAAGGTGAGGAGAGATGCACAGAGCAGGGCGACGAGGGCCAAAATTCCGAGGGAGAGGAAAAAGAGCCCCACGTGCTCCGAGAGGAGGAGCTTCTCCGCAAAGGGAACGATCACCAGTTGTGGCAGGATGGTGGTGAGTCCGAGCCAGGAAAGCCCGCGCTGAAGGAAGGGGAGAGGAAGCGCATGTGAAGCGTAGACGATGTATGCCACGAGGAGCAACGACAGGGAGACGCCGTGGAGCATTTTTGCCGGAACCAAAAGCCAAAAGCGGTCGCCTGCCAGATACATCGCCAGAGAGGCCAGGGCGAGAAGCGCGGAGGCGAGCATGAGAGTCGGTTGGGGCCCCATGTGATCGAGAATCCATTTGACGGCGGGACGAACGAGGACGAGTGCGCAATCCATGGAAAAAGCCAGCCAGGCCACATCCATGGTGGAAAACCCCCATCGGACAAGTTGGATGGGGAAAGCAAAGAACGTCATAGCGACGCACAGATGAAGAAACGCGGTGCTCCACAGAAGGAGATAGTCTCTTTTCCAGGTCATGGGTGCGGAAGGACGCGTGTTCTCAGCCTTCAAGAAGGTAGCGCTGGAGATCTTTTCCGGCGAGTCCGGCACCGAGGCCGACGGCGAGGCGAAGACGTGCCTGTTGAGGGCGGAGCGCCCCTCCGTCGAGAACGCCCATTTCCATGAGCCTGGCGGCGCTTCCCTCGTAGGATCGGTTCTTGACGACGCGCCCCTGATTGCATCGGGAGGTGACGACAAGAGGGATTTCCCTGCGCACGAGGCTTTTCAGGTGAGGCAGCCACGAGGGGGGGACATTGCCCATGCCGAATCCGGCGATGACGAGTCCGTCCAGGTCCGATGCCTGGCTCAGGCAGGCGAGAAGGCGGTCTCCGCTTCCCAGAGACGCGGTGATCAGTTCGACTTCCCTGGCGGGAATGACGGATTCTCCCAGTGCGGTGGGGCGTGTGGGGCGCCGGTTGACGAGGACCTGTTCTCCGGCGATTTCACCGATAGGGCCTCTTCCCGGGGCGGCGAAGGCATCTCTCCGGTGGCTCACGTCTCTCGTCACTTCCGAGGCGCTGAAAATCTGGTCCTGCATGCACACCACGACACCGAGCCCCCACACGGATTCCGACGTAGCGGCGAGGAAGGACTGATACAGATTGACCGCTGCATCGGAGCCGAGGTTTTCCCACTGGACGAGCGCTCCGGTGAAGACCACGGGTTGCGGATAGACCCAGAGAAGGTCCGTGAGGTAGGCCACTTCCTCCAGAAGATCTGTTCCGGAGGAGACGACGATGCCGGAAACGCCGTCTTCGACGAGTTTTCGCAGGAGTTCCACCAGATCCGTCGCCATCCGTATGGTATAGTGGCTCGTGGGTTGGCGGCTCCATTCCACGATCTCCACGTCCAGTTCGCTCAAGTCTGGAAAGATGGAAAGGTCGTAAAGAGGATGTTCCTTGCCGTTCTCTTCCTTTTTCTCTCGGGAAGGGGGCAGGGTCGGACCGCCGGCGATGACGAAGGCGAACGTACCGCGTCTGGGCAAGAGATGACACCTCCTTGAAAATTCCCGAAAGAGTGTACCACCAAAGCGGGGACGAGGAAACGTTCATCGGTTTGTGAAGAGGTGAGAGATTGTGCGCATAGTGATCGTCGGAGCGGGGGAAGTGGGATTTGCCGTGGCGTCGCAGCTCTCCCAGGAGGGGCATGACGTCACGGTGGTCGAGGCGGATGAAGCCAAGGCCGCCAAGGTTGAAAACGAACTTGACGTGATGGTCGTCCGGGGGAACGGAGCCCGTCCTCATGTCCTCGAACGGGCCGGCATCTGTGTCCCCTGCGCTACGGATCTGCTCATCGCCTGTACGAATCACGACGAAGTGAACATCCTCGCATGCTGGATCGCGAAACGGGCGGGAACGCCCAAGGTGATGGGGCGGGCCAGAAGCCTGGAATTCACGGACAACGAAAACTGGTCCCGGGAACTCGGCATCGACATGCTCATCTCCCCTGAGCGTTCCGTCGCCCGGGAGATCGAGGAACTGCTCGCCGTCTCCTCCGCTGTCCGGACCGTGGAGATCGCCGGAGGGAAGGCGGGAGTCTATGCCTTCCGCATTGCCGAGAGGTCCCCTCTTGTTGCGACGCCCTTGAAAGAATTAAGAAAATCCTTTCCAACTCTTGTTTCCGTCGTAATCTATGTGGACAGAGGTGAAAAGGGGTTTGTCCCCTCCGGTGAGGATTCGCTCCTTGCGGGTGACCTTTGCTATGTGGTTTGCGCCAGGGATCAGGTCTGGCGCTTGGAGGAACTGTTCGGCCTGCGAAAAAGCCGTCCGCTCCGCCGGGTTCTCATCGTGGGTGGAGGAAAGATAGGATACCAGGTTGCCCGAAGATTGGAACTCCGGGTTTCCGGGGTGGACATCCGCCTCATCGATCAGGACAGAGAGAAGTGTGACCGGCTTGCCGGAGAGCTGGAACGCACCATCGTGCTCTGTGGCGAAGGTACCGACAAGGAACTGCTCCAGTACGAAGGCGTGGCCGAGGCGGACGGATTCGTCACCACCACGGCGAGCGACGAGGCGAACATTCTCATCGGCATTCTGGGGAAGAGTCTGGGTGCGGCGAAAAGCGTCGCCGTGGTGCGGCGGAAGTCTTTCCTCCAGATGGAACGGCATGTGGAAGTGGACGCCATGGTGAATCCAAACCAGGCCCTGGCATCCATCATCATGCGGCATGTCCGTTTCCCCAGGGCCTCGGGGCAACTCTCTCTCCTTGAGTCCATTGGTGCGGAGATGTTGGAGACCACCATCCCCGCATCGAGTTCCGCCGTAGGGGAGGAAGTGCAGAAATTGGGACTGCCCAAGGGAATCATCCTTGCTCTCGTGGAGCGGGGGAGAGAGGCCTTCGTCCCTTCGGGGGACACGGTTCTGCGCGAGGGCGATAGGATCATCCTTTTCGCCTCCAACGAACTCATGCCCAGAGCCCTTGAGGTCCTGGGGGTGGAATAGATGCGTTTCTCCATCGTCTGCAGGGTACTCGCCCTTGTCAGTGCCGTGGTCTCTCTCTTCATGATCTGGCCCATGCTCTGGGCCGTCAAGGATCGGAGTGTCGATCTGTCTCCGCTGTTCTTCTCCTTCTGCGTCGGTCTTCTCCTGTCGGGCCTTCTCTTCGCATTGGGGAAGAATGCCGCAACTGCGGAACTCGGCCCGAAAGAGGCCTTTGCCGTAGTGTCTCTTTCGTGGATTGTCGCCTCCGCCATCGGAGGCCTCCCCTTCCTGTTTTCCGGAACGGTGACGACCTACACGGACGGTTTCTTCGAGGCCATGTCGGGGTTCACCACCACCGGGGCCTCGGTTTTGACGGATATCCAGTCCAGTCCGAGGGGAATTCTCTTCTGGAGAAGCCTTACGCACTGGCTGGGGGGGATGGGGATCATCGTGCTGAGTCTCGCGGTGCTTCCCTTTCTCGGGGTGGGAGGGATGCAGCTGTACAAGGCGGAAGTCCCCGGCCCCATTCCGGAGAAACTGACTCCCCGGGTGCAACAGACGGCGCTTCTTCTGTGGGTCGTTTATGTGCTCCTTTCGCTGGCGGAGACACTCGCGCTTCTCCTGGGGGGCATGCCCCTCTTCGAAGCACTCACGCACACCTTCGGAACCATGGCTACAGGAGGGTTTTCTCCGCTCAATGGGAGCATCGGGCAGTATGACAACGCGTATTTCGACTGGGTCATCACCTTCTTCATGTTTCTCGCGGGGGCGAACTTCGTCCTGCATTTTCTCTTTCTCAAGGGAGACCGGGGAGCCTTCTGGCGGGACCCGGAGTTCCGTTTCTACACGCGGCTCGTTCTCGGGGCGACGATCCTTGTCACTCTTTTTCTTGTTTTCGGGGGGCCTCGTGAGGATCCGCTGACGGCTCTCCGCCACGCGGCCTTTCAAGTGGTGAGCATTCTCACCACCACGGGCTTCGTCACGGCGGATTACGAGATGTGGCCTTTCCTGCCGCAGATGCTTCTTCTTCTCCTCATGTTCATAGGCGGATGCGCCGGATCCACGGGAGGCGGACTGAAGAACATTCGTGTCATGGTCATCCTGCGCCATGCCAAGGCGGAAATGCATGCGCTTCTTCATCCCCAGGGTATCTTTCCCATTCGTGTTGGCGGCAAGGTCGTGCCTCGCGACGTGGTGGGGTCGATCACGGCGTTTTTTCTGCTCTATATGGCCCTTTTCGCCGGAGGGACCCTTATTATGGCGGCTCTCGGATTGGATGTGCTCACCGCCGTAGGCAGTGTTGCCGCAACGCTCGGTAACATCGGTCCCGGCATCGGGGGAGTGGGGCCCATGGACGACTACAGTGCTGTTCCTTCCCTCGGAAAGTGGGCGCTTGCCTTGTTCATGCTTCTCGGACGGCTCGAGATCTATACGGTTCTCATGCTCTTCCTCCCCGGAACATGGCGGAGATAGGAAAACGCCGTCGGGGAGAGACGCGGTTGACCGCATCTCTCCCCGACGGTTGCAGTCTTCGGGAGTGCGACGTAACGGTTTGCGTGTGGCTTTGTCGGGGGCGCACGGCACTCCGTTTCACGAAAAGGATGTTCCCTGCGGCGCGTCGCGTTGCGAGCTCGCTGGATTATGCTCCGCACGGGGGCTCAAAACAGGAAAAAAGTCGAGGAACCTCTGAAGAGGACTGCGTCCGCCCCGCAGGGAGCCTCGCAAATCCTGATGCGACCCGAGTCAAGGGAAAACGAAAGGCCTTTATTCCGGGATTCCTCAAGGTTTAGAAGCCCAGATGCTCTCCCACGATGATCACATGGATCTCTCTTCCGAAGGGTGCCCGTTCCATGGTGAGAACCGCCCGGCATGCCCGCTGGGGATGATTGCAATCCACGCAGTGGCCGACTTTCGCACAGGGGATGTCCATGGCAAGACGAAGGGCGTTGATCGGCGTGGCCCAGTCGCGTATCTTGACCAGGGCCTGTTCCAGATTGCGGGCGATCTTGTTGATGCCCGCCACGAGAATGACCTTGCTCGTTCCCCAGG